>DUCA01000189.1 GCA_012960055.1 Cycloclasticus sp. | reverse complement strand
CTGCCCAGATGCCTTGCTTTGGTTCAATAAAGAACCCATTGTTTGTTTTATCGGCGACTGCTTAAAGAAGGTGTACAAGCCACCAATATCATCATTAATTTTGCCTGATAAGTTTAAATAATGATCGTTTCCAAGATCAGCGACTTCAACTAAAACTTCGGCAATATCATTATCGGAAATGCGACCCTTCGTACCCACAATGCGCATACCTTCATTTTTAAACTCCACCTCGGCGGATACATCAAGCACATCTGGCCACTGATCTGCATAGTGTAAAAGCACCCCCTGTGTATCAAACAAAACTTGAAATACACCCTGTTGTTGGCGGTAAGGGAACTCAGACAGCACGCCTTTTAACACCAATCCACCACCCGTCACTTGCCCTTCACTGAACGCACTATCCAACCAATTAACAACGCCTTCCCCCATCATACCAACCGGCAAATACAAGGGTATAAACCGTGCATCCGTTTTAGCAAAATTTGTTTGTAAATCAACCACAGGAGAACCACCGTCTAATGGCAGTTGAACACTAAGGCGTGAATTTGTCGCTATATGCGGCGTATTAACAACAAGTTGCTCCGCGTCTATTGTCAAAACATGATCATCACGAAGCCACGTCAGTTGGCCATTCAGTGTAGTGAACTTAATCGGTTCTCTGAACAAGTTTTTGAAGTACACCGAACTATCTACGGCATTAATATCAAGCCAACCTTTATTTTGTGTCGAACACACCTTCCCGGTAAGGTTCTTAATAACGGGAACTTTCTCATATACGCCATTCGAGAAGTCACGCAACTCCCCACAAAAGGCCCAGGCTGTTTGATTACCCTCTACGACAATTGAAGCGCTTAGTTCACTCAATGTGCCCGATGGATCAACGTCTTTCAGTATGCTCGCTGTTTTCTTATCTAATAAATCGCTGTGCTGTACAAGGCTACTTATCGCCTTTAGATTTAAACCCATTGATGCAATGTTTAACTGATAGTCAGCATCATTAAGCATCTGATATTTAACACTAAATTCACCATTTTCTTTCTGATAACCCTCGACCTCAAAAGAAAGATTTTTGGTTTGCAAGGCCCATCCGCCGCGCACCTTTTTCCAATCAAACTGGCTGTTGAATTGGCTAACATCCAGCACACGTTCATGCTGCACTAGACTCACTTTCTCCAAAAATACGCTACCTTTCGCTCGGCTCAGCTGCGCAGAATCCCAATGACTCCATAATTCCAAATTGCCCACGCCATTGCTGACAGACAGTTCATCTATCTTTAGATGCGACAAGTATTTTTCGATTTTTATCTTCTTTGCATTTAAATATCCCTCTGCTCGCCAATCATTGCTGGATAAAATATCGCCTACCACTTTGATAGAAAGCACGATTTCATCACCCGTGTGTTCTGGCAACTTACCTTGAAGCATGAGTAGGTGCTCTTGGTTAGTATTTTGAAATACGATATGCGCGTCTTTTAACGTTATATCCGGCAAGTCGCGCATTCCATCCTGCCAAGTTATTTGACTGCCTATTACTTCAAAATTACCGTCTTCTAACAACCAAGAAAAATCACTGGAAGAACTATCGTCCGCCTGATTATTCGCTAGACCATTAATAGACAAATGCCCGTCAGCAAATCGCTTAATCGATAGATTGGTATTGACGATGGTTATTTTACTCGGGTTGATTTTGCCCGTAAGAAAATCCAAGGGGTTAAACAACAGCCGTATTTCGCCGATACTTAAGGTGTTTGTTTGCTTTTTAAGCTCGTCAAGCGTGATACCTAATAAACGGATTTGCGGCTGAAGTCCCATCATTGTCGCGGACAAATCATCGATGCCAACCTGAGCGCCTATTTCTTCACTTAAATAACGTTCCAAGTCATGCTTATAGTCAGGCACTTGCGCAGCAAAAAATTTCGCAACTAACAGCATCATGGCAAGCACAGCAATACTCACCGTAAATACCCACAACATAGAATGTCCAAACAAGCGAACCTTACTCATTTGTACAGACCTAAAACCTACAGTAAAATGACATCGTATTGCTCCTGACTATACTGATTTTCTGCTCTAAACTTAATACGCGTACCAACAAACGACTCTAAATCGGCCAACGTTGTTGATTCCTCATCCAACAGCATTTCTACTACTTCATTAGAGGCTAACACCAATAATTTCTTGGCTTCATATTGCCTCGCGTCACGCATAATTTCACGAAAGATTTCGTAACACGTTGTTTCAGGTGTACGCACCGTACCAGAACCATTACAAGTCGCACAGGGCTCACACATTACCCGCTCCAAGCTCTCTCGCGTTCGTTTGCGCGTCATTTCCACTAAACCAAGCTCCGACACGTTGCTGATAGTATATTTTGCGTGGTCCTTATCCATCGCTTTTTCAAGCGCATTCAAAACCGCTGTTTTATGCTCTTCATTGTGCATGTCGATAAAATCAACAATGATAATGCCACCCAAATTTCGTAACCGTAATTGACGAGCCGTCGCTTGAGCCGCTTCCATGTTCGTCTTGAAAATGGTTTGTTCTTGATTGCCTCGTCCAAGGTAACTGCCCGTATTCACATCCACGGTTGTCATCGCTTCAGTTTGGTCAAACACCAAGTGTCCGCCCGACTTTAACAACACTTTTCTCTCTAACGCCGATTTAATTTCATTCTCAATGTTGTAGATATCAAATAATGGCCGTTCACCTTTGTACAACTCCAATATTGCTTCCACTTCGGGCATAAATGTCACGGCAAAATCGGCCATTCGATCAAAATTACTTTTAGAATCAATCACAATTTTCGTCACCGAAGACTGATACCAATCACGAAGAATACGCAAGGCCAACGGCAAGTCTTCGTAAATCAGCCCTAATTCAACGTCTTTGATTTGCAGCTCAATAACCTCCCAAAGCTTATTAAGAAACAGCATATCAGCACGAATATTGTCGTCGTCGACGCCTTCTGCCGCCGTTCTTGCTATGTAGCCACCGGTGTACCCTTGATCTTTAAACACCTCCATGCACGCAAGCAAACGCTCACGTTCGTCTTCATTCTCTAATTGTTGGGACAGCGCTAATTTTTCAGAATACGGCAAGAAAACCTGATAACGCGACGGGATGGACAGGCTCATCGTTAAGCGCGGCCCCTTGGTGCCAATCGGTGCCTTTAGAATCTGCACGACTATTTTTTGACCTTGGTGTAAAAACCGTTCAATACCTCTTTCATCGCAAGGCATTTCACCATTAATCAACACGTCAGACGCCTGCAAAAACCCAGCACGGCCTAAGCCAATATCGATGAATGCCGCTTGAATACCCGGCATCACACGGGACACTTCACCCCGATACAGGTTACCGACAATATCACGCTTACGTTGCCGCTCTACAATCAGTTCTTGTAGCACGCCGTTTTCTAGCACCGCCACGCGAGTTTCAGGCGGGGTTATATTAAGTAGAATCTCATCGCTCATTCTATTTCCAAATTTTCCGTTATTTCGTTATGATAAAGTCGAATTGGACTGAATGCCTTTTCTCAGCCCCATGAAACTTATGCCCTTTGGCTATGAACGCTTATTAAACACGTCTATTACCTTACTATGAAAACACTTTTTACTGCTTCGATTTTACTCTTATTACAAGGCTGTTTTTACCAATCTGTTGATGACGTCGATATTAAATTAGCCAATGAAAAGTGCAAAAATAATGACGGCGTAAAATCCATTACTATCTACGCCGGTGTGAGCACCGCTGTTGAATGTAAAGATGGCATCACACAAAGCTTCACCCCCATTGGCAAAGACCTCGCTATTAAAAATGAAGCCAATAATTTAGCGATAAAAAAATAGCCTCTATTTCAACGTCAGCCCATGCTGTTTTAACAACTGAGCCGTTTCATATAAGGGCAAACCCATCACGCCCGAAAAGCTTCCCTCTAAGCGCGTGATAAAAATCGCAGCCTTGCCTTGTATGGCATAAGCACCCGCCTTACCTGTCGGCTCGTCCGTCGCCCAATACCATTCCAAATCATCGTTACCCAACGGTTCAAACGTCACCTGATTGACATTCACAACACTCAACGTAGCCCGCCCTAGCATTGCTACCGCCGTCAATACCTTATGTGTGCGGCCAGATAATTTTCGCAACATAGCAAACGCATGTTGTTTATCATCCGGCTTGCCTAAAATTTCACCATCCACCACCACGGAGGTATCCGAACCGATAATAAGCACATCACTGTTAGGGTAGAAAACTCGTGCTGCTTGGGCTTTTTCAATGGCAAGCCGCCGCACATAATCTTCAGCTGACTCGTCACTTAAAGGCGTTTCATCAATATCAACGGCTTTTATGTCAAACTTAACGCCTATTTGCTGAAGTAACTGAGCACGCCTGGGTGATGCGGATGCCAATATAATTTTCATGCTCATTCTCGGTGGTAAGGGTGGTTATTCATTAAGCTCCACCCCCGGTACAACTGCTCAGCCAACACCACTCTGACCAAAGGGTGCGGAAACGTTAACTGAGACAAACACCATTGTTCATTAGCTCGCTTTAAACACTTATCAGACAGGCCATCTGGGCCACCAATAATGAAAACAATGTGTGTATGAATGCCTTGCCAAGTAGATAATTTGTTTGCCAAGCCCTCGGTTGACCATTGTTTCCCTTTCACCTCAAGCGCTACCACATAATCCGTGTCCTTGATAGTGGCTAGAATTCGATCACCCTCATTGTCGACAATTTTAGCAATATGACTCTGCTTGGTTCTTTTAGCCGGTGCAATTTCCACCATCTCTAATGAACATTCACGTGGCATACGCTTAGCGTATTCTTGATAGCCGACTGCAACCCATGCTGGCATTTTTTGCCCTACCGCTAAAATTTTAAGTTTCATATTTTGCTTTATATCACTAAATCGCACGCCCAGAGTGCTCAATCTATCTGACAAGGCGAATGAAAACGCTCCAATCACGCTTGTTCAACTAAAAAGCGGCTCACCAGAGCCGCCTTTTAATACTCTTTAATAACTGCCGTCTTTACCTAACAGCAATCAGCGTCAACGTGATTTCTACACGTCTGTTCTGTGCACGCCCTTCTTTTGTTGAGTTACTGGCTATTGGGCTTAGCTCGCCTTGCCCTATGACATTAAAACGTTGCCTTTGAACCCCCTGCGAACGTAGGTAACTGGCCACACTTTGTGCGCGTTGCTGAGATAAAATTTGATTGTAAGACGTATTCCCAACACCATCGGTGTGCCCAACAACTGTGACTGTTGTATCCGTATACTCTTTCAAAATAATGGCGACAGAGTCTAATACTTGATAAAAATCGGCATTAATACTCGTACTGTCTATTGTGAACGTTACGTTACCTGGCATATGAAGCACCAAGCTATTACCAACACGACTGACACTGACGCCCGTACCTCTTAATCGTTGACGCAACTTCGACTCTTGAACATCCATGTAATAACCAATGCCGCCACTCGCTACTGCACCTATCAAGGCACCTTTTAACGCTGTGCTCCTATCACCGCTCATTGCACCAATGATGGCACCTGCAATAGCGCCTGCGCCTGCACCTTTCGCTGCATTACTGGCTTGCTGCTCTTCTGCGTACGGGTTAATTGTTGTACAGCCCGCCAAAGTAAAAATAAGCCCAGCTGCGATGCCTGTTGTTAAGCTTCTTCCATTCATTTCATTATCCCTGCATCTACTTTGAAACTTCAGTTCCGCGAACTTCGTGTCACACTTACTGGTTTTATATCTTAAACCACTTAAATGAACAAAAAATGAACCAATTCAAACGTTAGGCTTCTACTTCAGCCTCAACCATCCACAGCTTTTCTAGTTGGTAAAACTCACGGATTTTCGGCTGCATCACATGCACAACCGTGTCACCCAAATCGACCAACACCCATTCACCCGCATCCATGCCTTCAATACCTAATGGAATTAAGCCACTTTTTTTGGATTCCATCGCCACTTCATTGGCCAACGACTTAACATGTCGACTTGAGGTGCCTGTGACAATCACAATATGGTCGGCAAAAGAACATTTGCCCCTCACATCAATCACTTCTATCTGTTGGCCTTTTTTATCATCAAGGACCTTAGTCACCTTTGCTAATAGCTGCTCACTCATTCTTTTAATACCTTATCTTTTTGTATATTTTACGTTGTATAAAAACCGCGTTGTTGAATCATTTCCCAACAATTCTTAACAAGCCATTGTTCAACGGGCTTTTTATCTACTATTCGTTGTCTTATTTCTGTCGCAGAAACATCTACAGCAGACACTGGTTGGAAATAAATTTTACCATGTGTGTGTTGTTTTAGTTGCGACTTATCTTTTGTTAAATAGGACCCCACATACGATTCCATAATCGGTTCAAAATCATTATCGAACCCCGCTCGATCTGTCACCACAATATGCGTCAAGCCGATAATATCTTGCCATTGATGCCATGACATCAAGCCATTAAACGCTTCCATACCCAAGATGAGCAGCAAAGATGCTTTTGGCTTTATTTGCCGGTAGTAGCGCAACGTATCCACCATATAACTGGGGCCTTCTCGTTTAATTTCACAATCATCTGCTTGTAAATGCGAAAACGTTTTAACCGATACCGACAACAAAGAAAACCGCTTATCCGCACTAAGAACGGGGGGCTTTCGATGAGGCGGATTTGCCGACAACACCATCCGTACTTCATCCAAACCCAGCGCTTGATGAACATCGCTGGCCGCGGTTAAATGGCCTAAATGTATGGGGTCAAACGTCCCTCCATACAAACTTATACACTCATCGCTCATTGTCGTGAATACTTAATGCCTTGCTTCTTCGTCAGGCTACTGTCGAATATGCCCTTCACCCAATACGATGTACTTTTGCGTCGTTAAACCCACTAACCCTACTGGGCCACGCGCATGTAGCTTATTGGTACTGATACCAATTTCACCACCCAGCCCATATTCAAAGCCATCTGCAAAACGTGTTGACGCATTAACCATCACCGAACTTGAATCAACCTCACGCAAGAAGCGCATGGCTTTTGAGTAATCGCTGGTGACAATGGATTCTGTGTGCCCAGAACCGTGATGGTGAATATGATCCATCGCTGCCTCCATATCAACCACCACTCGAATGGATAAAATGGGCGCTAAGTATTCTTCGTCCCAATCCGCGTCCACCGCTTTAACACAAGCAGGTAAAATCGCGCAGGTTTTAGCGCAACCACGCAGTTCGACACTTTCTGATTGATATAAGGCCTCTAACTCAGGCAAAAATTCAGCTGCAACAGACTCTGCAATCAATAACGTTTCCATGGTGTTACAGGTACCATAGCGTTGCGTTTTTGCATTAAAGGCGATGGATTTAGCCATGTCTTTATCAGCTTTATCATCAATGTAAACATGACACACGCCGTGTAAGTGCTTAATCACCGGCACCCGAGCTTCTTTAGTTATACGTTCAATAAGCCCCTTGCCACCTCGTGGAATAATCACATCAACCGTGTCTTCCATACGGATGAGCTCACCCACCGCATTGCGATCTATTGTGTCGATTACCTGCACAACATCTGATGGTAAACCTGCCGCTTTTAAGCCTTTGCTGATGCACGCTGCAATAGCCAAATTAGAATGCTTCGCCTCAGAGCCACCACGTAAAATACTGGCATTGCCAGATTTTAGGCACAACGCAGCGGCATCGGCGGTGACGTTAGGGCGCGATTCATAAATAATGCCAATAACGCCTAAAGGCACACGCATTTTCCCCACTTTAATACCCGATGGACGTGAGTTTATTTGGCTGATTTCTCCAGCTGGGTCAGGTAGAGCAACTATTTGTCTTAGCCCTTCCGCCATACCGGCAACACGCTCTTCATTCAGTTCTAAGCGATCAAGTAAGGCATCATCAAGCCCGTTTTCAGCGCCTGCAGCCATATCCAGCGCATTGGCTTCTAAAATAGCCGTTTGTTGCGCTTCTATTTCATCTGCAATGGCCGTTAATGCGTTATTTTTAACACCTGTATCCGCATTTGCAATCACACGAGCAGCTACTTTTGCTCGCTGACCCAGTTGTTGCATATAGTCAATTAATTTACTCATTTCATTACCCAATTACTGTCTTTATTTTTATTCGATTATAGCGCGATTAAGCCATACTGTTTTAGCCGCTTCGGCTCACAAAAAGCCAAGCAAATTTGCTCGATAACCAACCACTCATCACCAGGCTCCACGCCTTTTGTGATGCGTTCAGCTTTGGCACACGCCTGAATCAGGCATTGCCATTGGTGTATATTTCCGCGTGAAAGCGCCTGCATATACTGGCTTTTTTTCGAATCCCACACGCGGTGCTTTTTAAATGTCGCGTCTGTTCGGCCCGTGCTTGCCCTTTCAAAACTCAGCCCAGCCATAATGCGTAGTTCCCGCATCAACGCCCATAAGATTACCGGCGCTGCCAACTTTTCACCCAACAAGCCGTTCAATACTTGAACCGTTCTTGCCGAATTTCCGGCCAACAAACTATCGCCCAACTTAAAAACGTCGTAACGCGCATTGTCTGCCACCGCATTGATGATATCGTTTACCGACAACTGAACTGCGCCATGAATAGCATGCAGTTTCTCAATTTCTTGAACCGCCGCTAGCAGATTACCTTCAACGCTATCCGCCAATAATTTTATGCCTTGCTGATCAGTTGTCATACCTTTACGCTTAAGGCGCTGATTCAGCCAGCTATATAATTTATTCTCAAACAATGGCCATACTTGCACGACAACGCCATGCTGATCAATCGATTTAAACCACTTGGTGTTTTTGGATGCCTTATCCAGTTTGCCAGCAATAATAATGAGCACATTATCTGTCGATAAATCCCTAATCACCTTCTCTATCGCTTGTGAGCCCTCTCTACCAGGTTTTGCTGTTGGCAGGTTTAATTCAATAAGGTTTTTTTCTGAAAATAGCGACTGCGTAAGGTACACGCCCAATAACTGATTCCAATTAAAGCGGCCTTCTACATGCAGCACTTCGCGATTAAGAAACCCTTCTGAACGCGCTTTTTTACGTATCAAATCAACCGCTTCACCCTGCTGAAGCGGCTCATCACCGCTGATGAAATAAACAGGCGCCAGCCCTTTATCGACTGAAAAAGATAATTTATTTGCGTCTAGTTGCATGTCGGCCAGTTTAAAAAGCCCGTATTAACATCTGTTGCGTGATGCTAGTTGTTCACGTTTAAAACTTGAATACGCCGTAGGATTTGTTGCGCAGCATCGCGTTTTAAATCACGGGCAATCACTGTCGATTCATTGGTACGAGCAATGATGTCATTTTCGTCATTGATAAAATCGCGCAATAATAGCAACGCTTCTTTATCCAGCAATATATCGCCATTGGCTAAAGCTAAGCTGTAGAGGACTGAATAACTCATTTCAGACTCACGAACTTTACCTCTGGAATCTACACTCAAGGTTCTATTGCCAGACTCTTCTTTGTTGATGGTTAAAACAGCATCCGCATCCGAACGGTTATTCACCACCTCCGCCGAATACGCCAACATATCGTTTAAATCATTGACCAAATCACTGCTTTGAGAACCTACCACATAAATCTTTTGCAATTCCGCCGGCAATTGGAATGAACCTCGTAATTTAAAACCACAGGCTGTTAACAACGCCGTTAACAAACAAATTAGCGCAACAGTACGTAATGCAGCAAAGGAATACGATTGAGTTTTCATAAACATGAATCCATTAAATGACAATATTAACTAGTTTCTTAGGTACAATAATAATCTTGCGAACCGCTTTGCCGTCAATATATTTAGTGACATTCTCCTCTGATAACACCAACTTTTCTATGCTTTCTTTATCCGCATCAGCGGCGACCGTTATCTTAGCCCTTAATTTACCATTAACTTGCACCACCATTTGCACTTCATCTAGCACCAAGGCATCGGGGTCGAAAGTCGGCCAACTAACATCAATTAATGCGTCTTTATGACCCAGGCCTTTCCATAACTCATCACAAACATGAGGGATAATCGGCGATAACATTAATACGATACTTTCTAAGCATTCATGACGAAGCGCCTTAGCAGCATCCGTTTCCACTTTGAATTTAGACACCGCATTTAACAGCTCCATATTCGCCGCAATGGCGGTATTAAACGTTAAACGGCGACCAAAATCATCGTTCACTTTGCTTAACGTTTCATGCATTTGCCGACGTAGTATCTTCTCATCGTTAGACAAATCGCTCACCGCGTAGCCCTTCACAATACCTGTATCAACATACTCTTTTACCTGACGCCATAAGCGACGGATAAATTTAAACGAACCTTCAACGGCATTATCTGACCACTCAAGCGACTGCTCTGGAGGTGCAGCAAACATGGTGAACAAACGCACTGTGTCTGCACCGTATTTCTCAATCAAGCCCTGCGGATCAACCGTATTACCTTTTGACTTAGACATTTTGGTGCCGTCTTTTAACACCATTCCTTGGGTTAATAGGTTTTTAAACGGCTCGTCACAGGTCAGTAGTCCAACATCCCGTAATAATTTGGTGTAAAAACGCGAATACAATAAATGCAAAATGGCGTGCTCTATGCCACCGATATATTGGTCAACTGGCAGCCAATAATTGGCGCGTTCATCCAGCATCGCTTGATCATTATCGGCGCAACAATAACGCGCAAAATACCACGATGACTCCATAAAGGTATCAAAGGTATCGGTTTCTCTTTTAGCGTCACCACCACACGTAGGACAACTCGTATTAACAAACGTGTCGTGTCTAGCTAACGGTGAACCTACACCCTCTAGCGACACATCTTTGGGCAGTATCACGGGTAATTGTTCATCCGGTACGGGCACGGTGCCACAACTATCACAATAAACAACAGGAACCGGCGTACCCCAATAGCGTTGGCGCGAAATGCCCCAATCACGCAAACGGTAATTCACTTTTTTCTCACCTTTCGCTTTTGCGCTTAGCGCGTCAGCTATGGCATCGAATGCTTGTTGAAACCCAAGGCCATCAAATTCAGCTGAATTAATCAGCGTGCCTTTGCCCGTGTAAGCTCGCTCTGCGATATTAATTTCATCCTTCGCCGAGGTAATCACTTGCTTTATAGCTAGGCCATATTTCGTTGCAAACTCATAATCACGTTGATCATGCGCTGGCACCGACATAACCGCACCAGTCCCGTAATGCATTAACACAAAATTGGCAATCCAAACGGGTACGTCTTCGCCCGTTATCGGGTGCGTTGCTTTAATGCCTGAATCAACGCCTTTTTTCTCCATGGTTTCCATCGCAGCTTCCGATGTTTCCATGGTTTTACACTCATCCAAAAAAGCAGTAATGGTCGCGTTGTTTTGCGCCGCTTGAATGGCTAATGGGTGTTCTGCAGCAACAGCAACATACGTTACGCCCATCAAGGTATCTGGCCGTGTAGTGTATACCGGTACGGGCTCACCACCAGCTATATCAAACAACAACTCCACACCTTCAGAACGGCCTATCCAATTTTGCTGCATGGTACGAACTTGCTCTGGCCAGCCTTCAAGCTCTTTTAACGAGGTGAGTAATTCATCTGCGTAATTGGTGATTCGCATAAACCATTGTGAAATCTCGCGCTTTTCGACTTCGTTATCACAACGCCAACAACAACCATCAATCACCTGTTCGTTCGCCAACACGGTATTGCAATCTGGGCACCAATTTAACGGCGCAGTTTTTTTGTACACCAAGTCCTTTTCAAGCAGACGGGTAAAGAACCATTGCTCCCAACGGTAGTAATCATCGTTACAGGTCGCCAGTTCGCGCTTCCAGTCGTAACCAAAGCCTAATTGCTTTAACTGATCACGCATGTAGTCAATGTTATCTGCCGTCCAACCACCCGGGTGAACGCCGTGCTTCATCGCGGCATTTTCAGCGGGCAAACCAAACGCGTCCCAACCCATAGGCTGCATCACGTTTTTGCCTTTCATCCGTTGGTAACGACTAACCACATCGCCAATCGTGTAATTACGCACATGCCCCATGTGCAAACGTCCGCTGGGGTATGGGAACATCGATAAACAATAATATTTTTCCTTCTCGGAATCTTCGGTTACTTCGAAAGCACCGGTTGTTTGCCATTTTTCTTGAACGCTCTTCTCGATAAGAGAAGGCTGATATTCTTCTTGCATTTTTCTACCGTCGGACACACTATTAAATAGGGGGCAGGTAGAATACCTTAGCTACCCCTAAATCGAAAGCGATATTACGCAAGGAGACTTTATGAATAACCCTATTCAAGACAAACTACTGCACGCTTACGACACAATGGTTAAACGGCTTCATGATGCTGTTGAAACAGCCGAAAAGTTAGCCATTCCGACAATCGATGAAAACATTCAACAAGCTAAGGAGAAAGCGGTTGAGTTGGGCGAACTAACGCGCGAAGAGGCCAATAAGGTAGCCGGCTACCTAAAAAGAGATATTGACGATATTTCTGCTTACCTGCAGGAGACACAAGAAGAGTTTTCTGAATGGTTATCGTTTGAATCCACCCTTATAGAAGGTAAAATAGGCGATTGGCTAAGTTTAGTTGCAGATAAAACTAAACTGCAATGGGATAAGCTCAGTTTAGAAGCCGTTAAGGGTCAGCTGTATTATTCGGGTGAAGTAACCGGCCCAGGTACGCTGGAATGCATCGCCTGCGCGCAAACCTTGAATTTCAAGAAAACCGGCCATATCCCACCGTGCCCTAAATGCCATAAAACAGAATTTAAACGTCACAGTAAAAAGGCAAGCAATACATGAATCGAGTTATTTTTAATAAAAAAGGTGGCGTGGGCAAATCCACCATCACCTGTAACCTAGCCGCCATTAGCGCATCAAAGGGCAAAAAAACGCTGGTGATCGATTTAGACACCCAAGG
>DUCA01000188.1 GCA_012960055.1 Cycloclasticus sp. | reverse complement strand
CAGAATAAATAGATTGAATAAGTTGTTGGTAAACGTCTTCATCTGCTTGTTCTAAATCGAAAGGTATCATCGCAGGGGTAGGGTAATCAGCCGCTTCAATTTCATCGTAAATGGCTTTTAGTTTTTCTTCATTTCGGCCTGTTAAGATGACCGTTGCGCCTTGTTGAGCTAACGCCAATGATGTGGCTTTGCCTAACCCGCCGGAGGCACCAGTGACAAGGTAAACCTTATTTTTCAGTTGATTGTTTGTAATCTCTAGGGAAGGAATATCTACCGTCTTATTCATCGTTTTTTTTATCTATCATGGTTTGCTTACGGGTCGATTTTTCAATCGGGTCTATATCGGCTAAGGTCTTTCTTGTTTCTATCCCTAAGTCCTTAAACTTTCGTGCATTGGGGAATACTTGGCGTTCGAGCGAACCGATGGCCTTATTGTAGTGATCGACACTTTTATCTAATGAATTACCCACCTTGGCCAAATGATCAACGAAGGTTGCCAGCCGAGAATACATGTCCTCACCTAACTTTCTTATCACCTCAGCATTCTCGGTGGTTGCTTGCTGGCGCCAACCAAATGCTATGGCACGTAATAACGCAACTAAACTGGTTGGCGTGGCTAGAATAACCTGTTGTGCTAAGGCATCCTCCAATAAGCCGTGATCTTGCTCCAACGCGGCACTTAAAAATTGGTCGCCGGGTATAAACAGAACGACAAAGTCTGGGGCGTTTTTAAACTGCGACCAATAGCCTTTTTTAGATAACTCTTTGACTCGATCGCGTACTTGCCTTGCATGTCGTATCAAATGAGTTTTTCGTAGCGAATCATCGGTTTGCTCAGTCGCTGTCAGATACGCATCAAGGGGCGTTTTAGCATCGACAACAATCTCACGTTGATCAGGCATCCGAATGATCATATCCGGCCTCATGGCGCCTTCAGCCGTATTTAAATGCTCTTGTTCAAAGAAGTCGCAGTGCTCCACCAAACCAGCCAGCTCTGCTAAACGTTTTAGGGTTAATTCGCCCCATTGCCCACGGACTTCTGGTCGCCTCAAGGCTTGCACAAGGTTTCTGGTTTCGCTTTGCAATTGGTTCTGCGTTTCAGTCATGTTTTGTAAATACTGGCTGATTGAACCAAATGATTGCTGTCTATCGGTCTCTAGCTTTTTAAGTTGAGTATCGGTTTGCTGGAGAATGTCTTTGATAGGCGACACCATGTCGGCAAACGCTTTCTCTTTCTCGTTTAATCGTGATTCTGCGGTATTTTGTTGTTTACTAAAGTTTTCACGGGCGAGTTTCAAGAACTCTTCGTTATTTTCTCTTAACGCTTGGCTAGACAGTGCTGAAAAGCTATCGCGAAAATTTTGCATTAACGCCGTTTCGTTGAGTTTAGCCTGTTCAGCCAGCTCTTTTTCAACGGATAAGCGCGTTTCAAGCGTCATAAGTTGTTGTTTAAGTTGGGCTTTAGCACGGGCTATTATCAAGTAAGCGACAACAAAGCCAATGGCTAACCCACCTGCAAATATTAATATGTCATTCATTTTATGTTGGTTTAAGAGAGGAGAGTTAATGTATCGCTTGAAGAAATTCTAGCAAGTCAGCAGGTGTATCAACAATGCTATCTGCTTGCCAGCTCTCAATCTTATCAGGCTCGACAATATAACCGTAGCGGCAGGCAATAGTGTTCAACCCAGCCAATCTGCCCGCCCGAATATCCCGTTCTGCATCGCCTATATAAATGGCATGTTGCGGTTGTACGCCTAATTGTTGACAGGCTAAATAAATCGATTCTGGGTGTGGCTTGGGGCTGCTGACCTGATCACCACAAACGATGCAGCCAGCTCTGTCGTAAAGTGATAGCTGTTTAAGTAATGGATGCGTTAAATATTCAGGTTTATTGGTTACAATTCCCCAGAGGATATTATTGTTTTCAAGATGTAACAGCGCGTCGTTTAGCCCATCAAAAAGTTGTGATTGATCTGCAATATGCCGTTGATAATACGCAATAAGCCCATCTTTGTACTGTTGCTGCACATCAACACTTAAATCATCACCAAAGCCCTGTGCTATTAAACCGTTAGCGCCATTAGATACAACCGGGCGTATGGTTGAATAAGGTAACGGCTTTGTATTGTACTGTTTTAATATGGCATTTAACGCCGCGGCTAAATCTGGCGCGGTATCCACCAATGCGCCGTCTAA
>DUCA01000187.1 GCA_012960055.1 Cycloclasticus sp. | reverse complement strand
CCGCACGCGTTCAGACAAAAAATGCAGGCATTGTTTAGTGATCCAATGGTGATGGCTTCGTTGACTTCAGAAAAAGTTGTGCCGATTGCTAAACGGGCAATTGACGATACCACCGTAATACCTGAGAGTGAGGTTGTTGAGCCACAAGCCTGTACGGTCGAATTGATTCTGTATTGGAAGAATGCGGGTATGCCAGACCAAGAAATTCTTGCTAGGTGCAATGCGGTTAAGCAACCTTAGCGAGGGTGTTTTAGTTAAGTCAGAGTGGAGCGATGAATGTAATTATCTGACCGCCGATCCATGTGTGATCGGCGGTCAGACACTTCCTCAAACCGAACGGTGTCACGCCTGTCGTTAGCCTGGCGTCGTTATCGTGAATTTGATTTTGACCCTGTTAAGCTTCAGCTTTAATAACCTGTTCGATCGCAGCCGCCAGTGCCGCCTGGTGATGCCAGTGTTTTTAAGTATTATGTTGCGGAGTTTGTGGTTACGGCTTTGGGCATACCAGCACGCGGTTGAGAGTGATAAACGCTCGATTAATATTTTTGTACGTTACCAGCAAGTAGATGAAAGTACGCGTTTGGCGCATTCATTGGGGCCGCAAAAAGACTTGATTGGTGTGGTAAATGCCTATGCTACTGATGAGTACCCAGCGCGTAATAACATGGTCATCGCGCATGAATTATTACATACGGTCGGCGCGCCGGGTAAATATGATTTATCAACAGAGCAGCCAATTTATCCAGATGGTTTTGCCAAACCGAGTGATAACGATGGACGGTCGAAAGCTGAGATTATGGTGGAGAGAATACCTTTGAACGAGCGAGAATCTGTCATATCGGAATGATTAAAGTATAGTGTTATTGGTAATAAGGCTGCTCAGAAAATAGCTTGGCTGGAGCAACATCAGTGAAAAATCTTAAAGTTGTCGTTGAGAATAAGTTGGGATCAGTCTAAAGTGATAATAAGAATTCAACAGAGAGATAAAGAGATGTTTTTTACAGAATTAAATAACCTTCAATGTAAGACATATTTAATCGCAGATATTGATGCGGGTGTTGCAGCTATTATTGACCCCATCGAGAGCAATATAGATCGTTATCTTGGCGTATTGGCTTATCACAGGCTAAGCTTGGAATTTGTGGCTGACACGCATACGCACGCAGATCACCGCTCTGCATGTGCCGCGGTTAAGAAGTTAACGGGTTGTAAAGTAATGATGCATGATTTATCGCCCTCTCCCAGTGTCGACCAGCACTTCTCTGATGGTACAGAATTGACCATTGGCAGCATTAAGATTAACGTACTTCATACCCCAGGTCATACACCCGATAGCGTTAGTTTTTATGTGAATGAAGATCGTGTATTAACCGGTGACGTAATGCTAATTCAAGGTACCGGGCGTGCAGATTTTGCCGGCGGCGATGCGGGTGATCAGTACGATGCCATTACAAGCAAGTTATTTACATTGCCGGAAGATACGCTTGTTTACCCAGCACATGATTATCGCGGTAATACTCAATCCACGATAGCTGTTGAAAAGTCAACGAATCCGCGTATTGCAGGTAAAACACGTGATGAATACATTGAGGTTATGGCAAACTTGAATTTACCGTTGCCGGAAAGAATTCAGGAAGTATTGCAAATCAATCAAAGCGAAATAGATGATGACCGTATTAAATTTCCATTAATTGCTGAGCTTAATCAAGTGCTGCAAATGGAACCCGAGTCAGTTAAAAATAGAATTGATCAGGCTAACGGTGCTACCGTGATGATTGATGTACGAGAGTTGCATGAATTTAATGGTGATTTAGGTCATATTAAAAACAGTCGTTTAATGCCATTGGCAGATATTCCAAGTCACTTAGAGGTTTTGGAAGCGTTCAAAGAAAAAGAGATAATTTTAATTTGTCGCTCTGGCGTGAGAAGCACAACAGCGGCGGCTATCCTAAAAGGATTGGGCTTTCCTAATGTTAAGAACATGAAAGATGGGATGTTAAAGTGGAATGAGTTGGGCTACCCAGTTGAACGTGGTTAGTCTGAAGTGAAACCATAAAAAAGGCGCTTAATGCGCCTTTTTTATGGTTTGTTTGTTGCCCGATTTTTCTAATTGCTGCACACTATATTCAGCTTCATTTGTGAGTTTGAGTTTTATTAATAAAGGCGCCATATAAAGGTGATATCCAAAAGTTAGGCGTTATTTCACTGCGGAAGTGAATAAGGCTCCCGTCGTTATTTTGTGAAAGAGCCCATGTCAGCCATCCATACGTAAAATCACTGTGTTCAGGAATAATTTCTCCAGTAATCGTTCTCTTAGATGTGGTTAGCTTCAACGTTTATTGTTTGTCGAAACAGATGAAAATAAAACAAACCTTCGACTGAAGTTGTAAATGCCCATTTAGCTAATAATTGGCTTTGCTGAATGAATTGGCTGAAGGTATTAAGTTTGTCGTAAGAAGTTAACTGCTTGAAGATACTGTCTGCTGGAGCGTTTATGGTCGTCGATAGTTCGGTGCTATATAGATTGTTTTCGTAAATTACATCGATTGATAACCTGTCATTTGCAACGGATGATGTGGGTGCGGCGAGCAATAAAATTATCACGATGACGGTTGATAGTCGAAGCATGGATGAGTCAGTCATATGGCCGCTGAGTAATAGTTTTAGCACAAAAAAAAGCCCGATGACGAATCATCGGGCTTTTGTGTTCTAACTATTTCTTAAGCGGCTTGTACCGGTATGGCATTTTTTGTTTCTTTAACGCCATTATTGTCATCGAGGTAGATTAGGCGTGGTTTAAAGGTGGCTAATTCAGCTTCGTTGTATTCTGAGTAAGCGCAGATGATTAAGATATCACCTTCAGCAGCACGGCGTGCAGCGGCACCGTTAACAGAGATAATGCCACTGTTGTCTTCGGCGCGAATAGCATACGTTGTAAAACGTTCGCCATTATTTACGTTATAAATATCAATTTGTTGGTACTCATGAATGCCGGAAAGATCTAGCAGGCTACCATCAATAGCACACGAGCCTTCGTAATGAAGTTCACTGTGAGTGACAGTGGCTCGGTGTAACTTTGTTTGTAACATTGTGGAACGCATAGATTAAAATTAGCTTAACAAAACGGAGGGGAATTATGCCCTATATGTTGTTTTTCATCAACATTAATGTGCAATTGCAATAAAACCTTTGAAATCATGCGAATGTTTCAGATTAAAATGAAACCGGTGGTGGTTTTTTATCAATACCGGTTGATTGCATGACGATGTCTTTAGCAGAATCTTTAAACTGCTGAGACAAGGTTTCTAGCGATGATGTTTCTGTGGCATTAGCTGTTGAAGTCGTACTGTCAGGCGTTAACAAGTGTAAGGTCTGAGTTGGGAATGCCATGTCTATTTGTTGTGCCTTCGCTAAGCGCAAAATATCCAATAAAAAGCGTTGGCGCTCGCGCAACTCGGTGCTCCAATCAGGTGTTTCCCAAAAAACGTACACCAGCACATCAAGCGACGATGGGCCTAAGGAATTAAGGTAGACGTGGAAGTAATCTTTTCTCATGTAAGGGTGCAGACGAATAAGTTCTTTCACGCCTTCGCAGAAGGCTTCAATTTTATCGGGGGGCGTGTCGTAAGTGAGCGAGATGTTGCACTTAAGTCGGCGGTAACGTCGTTGCCCCATATTGTCGACTTTCGCGGTAATGAAAATAGCATTCGGGAGGGTAATTAGTGAGTCATAAAAGGTACGAATTTTGGTGCTTCTTAGGCCGACTTCTTCAACGCTACCTTCAATATCATTGACGACTATCCAATCGCCGGTGTGGAAGGTTCGGTCTAAGATAACGGTGATAGAGCCGAACAAGTTTTGCACCACGTCTTTGGCAGCCAGTGCAAAGGCCAAACCACCTAGGCCAAGACTCGCTAGCAGGCTAGAGACGTTTAAGTTAAGGTTTGAGGCGACAAAGGTAATGCCAATAACGGTGACAAATACTTTCAGTGTTTTGCGAATCAGCGGAACCAAAACATCATCAACTTTATTGTCTGTTTCGCCCGCTTGATAGCTTAAATATAAGGTGATCAAATCGACTAGGCGATAGGCGCCCCACACGCCAGCGATACCAGCCAACATTTTCACAGCGACCAATAGAATAATCATCGCTTGGTCTGGTAGGGTTAATAGGTTTAAGCCTACCCACCAAATGGCTGCCATTACCAGCATAGCGAGAGGGCGAAGCATGTCCGTCGGGGTGTCTTTAAAAGCGGGTGTTTTGGTTGTTTGACGGAAGCGTTTGACGATGAATTGCAGTAAAAACGAGCTGATTTTATCGGCAACAATACCGATAGCGATAATCACTAAAATACCGAGCCATTTCCAATTTTCGAGTAAAAATGATCGCGTGCGAAGAGACTCAGGTAGCTGTTGACGTAATTGAATATGCCAGGGTATGAATTGGGCGTTTTTATCGTCAACTTTTAGGCTTTTTTTAGAGGCTAGTTCTTCGATTATGTTCGGTAATGATGATAGTGTGTTTTGCGTAAACAACCAGCGTCCATCGCTAAACTGATTAATGCTGATGGCGCCGCTTTCGTAGCGCGAGAAGACGTAGAGTTTGCCCGTTTTGTAATCCGGGATACGTTTGAGCTTGACGATTTCGGTTTTATCAATAGCTTCAAGTAGCATCCACGCAAGGTCGCGTCCTTTTTCTTCGCGAATAAGCGGGTTAATGGCTGACAAGTCTAAGGTATGTGTCGCATCGTTAATGCGTTCAGCTTGCCCCCGCTTAATGTCATTCATGCTGTGCAAGAATGTCGTAAAGGTTTCTCGAGGAGAGCTTAGTCCTAATTCATCTACAGATTCAATGAGTGCTGAGGGTGTTGGCTCGGTTGGTGTCTCCTCGGCGAATGAGAGACCGAAGCCAAAGAATAATAAAAAGGATAATATAATGTGTTTCATATCAATGGTTTATTTTATACGCAATGAACGTGGAGGTTGTCAATGAGCCGTGTTGTGCCAAGAAATGCAGCGGCGACGATGACTAAATCTTTATCAGCCTTTTTTGCAGGTCTTAGATTATCACGGTGATAAATATGCAGGTAATCGGGTTTGAACCCCAGTTCGCTGAGCTGTACTTTCGCTGCGCCTTCCAGCGTTTCAAAATCATAATCGCCCTTGCTGATCGCCTGATGAATATTTGACAAGATTGCATGTAGCTTAGGTGCGAGTTGGCGTTGTTCTTTTGAAAGATAGCCATTTCGGGAGCTCATCGCTAACCCATCAGCTTCCCTCACGATGGGTTCACCGATAATGATAATGGGGATGTTTAAGTCGTCAACCATGCGGCGAATCACTGCTAATTGCTGATAATCTTTCTCGCCAAAAACAGCCACGTCGGCACGTGTCATATTGAAAAGTTTGGAAACAATCGTGGTGACGCCATCAAAATGTCCAGGGCGTGAGGCGCCGCAAAGTACGTTGGTAATATTGGGTACGTGTACGTGCGTGGCGTCATCACCGCCGCGAGGGTATATTTCGTCTATACTGGGGGCGAATAGAATATCTGTGTTTAGTGCTTCCAATTTGTCGCAATCGTCTTGAAACGTGCGTGGATAACTGTCTAAATCTTCGTTAGCACCAAACTGTGTTGGATTAACAAACAGTGTTACAACGATAACATCTGCGTGCTGTTGGGCTGTTTTTACAAGCTGTAAATGCCCGTGGTGTAAATTGCCCATGGTCGGTACTAGACCGATTTTTTTGCCAGATGAGCGATGTGACGCTAGGCAATCTTGCAGTGCCTTAACAGTGTTAACAATAAACATGCTTAAAAGGAGTGCTCCTCGGCAGGGAATTTTTTGTTTTTCACCGCGCTCACATAAGCGCCAACGGCATCGGCTACATTCCCGGCTTCAAGCATGAAGTTTTTGCTGAATTTAGGACGTTTGCCAACGGTAATGTCCAACATGTCGTAACTGACTAATACTTGCCCATCACACTCTACGCCCGCACCAATGCCAATGATGGGGATATCAATGGCTTGGGTGATTTTGGATGCTAGGCTAGATGGTATGCACTCGATGACAATCGCACTTGCGCCGGCTTGTTGCAGGCATTTCGCGTCTTCGATAATGATCTTGGCTTGCGCTTCGTCCTTGCCTTGTACTTTATAGCCGCCTAATTGGTTGACAGATTGAGGCAGCAATCCCAAATGCCCACACACAGGAATGCCCTGATTGACGATGTGTTCAACGCAGTCCAATATTTTTTGTCCACCCTCAAGTTTCACCATGTGCGCATGGCCTTGTTGCATTAAAACAGCGGCATTTTCCACAGCGCTGTGTGGGTCAGGGTAAGACATAAAAGGCATGTCGGTGACGAGCAGTGCGCGTTCAATGCCGCGCGATACCAGCTTGGAATGGTAGGCCATTTCTTCAATCGTAACCGGCACGGTGCTGCTTTGACCTTGAATAACCATGCCCAATGAATCGCCAACCAAAATCATCTCGACACCGGCCTTGTCTAAAATATGAGCAAAGCTTGCGTCGTAGGCGGTCAGACTAACAATCTTTTCGCCACGACTTTTCATTGAGAGTAGTTCAGTGTTGGTGATGTGTTTACGTGCAGATTGTTGGCTCATATCGATCTCGGCAGGGATTATAAAATGGGTAAAGGATTGATGTAATGTCGTCCAGAACGGGTTGTACAGATGTGCTGAAGTAATTGCTCATAATCGGCATCATTATCAACTGGATTAATGTCACTTGCATTAACTATTAATAAGGGGCCGCTGTCGTAATGGTGAAAAAAACCGGTGTATGCATCAGACAGTTTTTGCAAATATTGACGGCTAATGCCTTTTTCATGCTGAATGCCGCGTTTTTTAATGCGTGCCTGTAAAACGTCTACGGGTGCCTGTAAGTAAACAATTAAGTCGGCTTTAGTGACTTGTACAGACAGTGATTGGTACATCTGGTCATACAGTTTGTATTCCTCATCCGTGAGCGTTAGCTTTGCGAAAAGGGGGTCTTTTTCAAGCATGAAATCTGAAATAACACCTTTAGAGAAGATGTCGTTTTGCGATAAGGCGTTCCATTGTTTAACCCGTTCCGTTAGAAAATGTAGCTGAACGGGAAGGGCTGATTGCTCTGTATGGGTGTAGAAGTGCTCTAAAAACGGGTTTTCATCCGCCTTTTCTTTAACCACATCGCAGCCAAAGCTTTTCGCTAAGCGTTTAGCCAAGCTGCTTTTACCCACGCCAATAGGGCCTTCAATAACGATGAATTTAGGCGGTTTGGCTGTTTCTAAGGGCTTATTTTCCAAAGGAATAAATGTGATGGTTGTGAATTAAAGAGTGTTGAAACACTGTAACAAACGGGGGCTTATTTTTCGAGTTATTTGGCAGAAATGATGGCCGGTTTGGGTTCGTTAAGCTGCTCGATTAACTGTTCCATACCGCCTAAGCTTGGAATGCTTAAACGGGGCGATATCTCGTATAACGGATACAAAACAAAGCTTCTGGTCTGAAGGCCTATGTGGGGTAGCGTGAGTTCGGCGGTGTTTGATGTGTAACCTTCAATGTGCAGTATATCCAAATCAAGCGTGCGCGCACCCCAGCGACCGGTGTCGCGCGTTCGATTGTGTTGTTGCTCTATGTTTTGCAGCGTTTCTAACAAGGTCAATGGTTGCTGAGAGGTGTGGATGTGTACAACAGCATTGATGTAGTCGGGTTGGTCTTGCGGTCCCATAGGTGCTGTTTTATACAGACTGGAACATGCGTTAAGCCTTGTATTGGGCAAGGCGCTTATTTCATCGATAGCCTGTAAAACTTGTTGGATTGGCTGCGACAAATTGCTACCAAGGCCAATAAAAACAGATGCCGGCATTTTATTCTACTGGCGGTACGTTCTTAGCAGGTTTTTTGTGCGCTTTTCTTTTATGCTTAAACTGGCTTGGGCGGGTCATTAGTTTTTGCTCAGCGGGGGCGAGCGTCTGAATATGTGTCCACCAATCAGCAATCTTCACATCAACTTCACCGTGTTGAGCGCGTAACAACATAAAGTCATACGCGGCTCTAAACCTTGGGTGATCTAGGAACCGTAAACAGCGAACACCAACTTGTTTGTGAAAGCGTGGTTGTAACGCCCAAACTTCACGCATGGGTGTGGTAATTCGTCGTGGAATCGCAATCCGCCCAATTTGATGCGCGACGACCTCGTTGGCAGCGGCGTGAATGGCTTGTGTGTCACTGTTAAATGTGTGCCTGTTTTGCTGGGTTAAGCGGCGAACAGGTTCCCATAGCAGGGTCGCTAATAGGAAATATGGCGTGATGTGTTGATGGTTTTTTAAACGTGCTTCGGTGTTTTCCATCGCCTGTTTAATCAGCGCTAATGGCATATCCGACGAGGCTTTCTTTAAACACAGCTCTGTTTGTGGGAATAGTGGGTCAAACAAATCGTATTGCCGAAGCATGTCAAAAACATCGTTGGCTTTTGTATTGAGGAACAGCTTGAGGATTTCGTCGTATAAGCGAGCGGAGGGTATGTCTTTTAACAATGGGGCTAAGTCATTCATCGGTGCTTCTGTTTCCGCGTCGAATTGAAAATTCAGCTTGGCTTTAAATCGCACCGCGCGTAACAAACGCACCGGATCTTCTTTGTAGCGGGTGACTGGATCACCCATTAAACGCAGCACCCTTTGTTGGTGGTCGTCAATGCCGCCGACGTAATCGATAACGGTTTTGTTTTGCGCGTCTAAATACAGAGCGTTAACGGTAAAGTCTCGTCGCCACGCATCTTCTTCCAAGGTGCCGTACACGTTATCGCGCAACAGACGACCATCTTTATGAGCGTGGCTGTCATTTTTATCGTGCTTAACGTGAGGGCCGCGAAAGGTGGCTACTTCGATGATGTGGCGCCCAAAGTGAATATGAGCCAAACGAAAGCGCCGGCCAATTAATCGACAATTCTTAAATAAGGCTTGGATCTCATCAGGCTCAGCGTTAGTTGATACATCAAAGTCTTTGGGGTGCATGCCGAGTAATAAATCGCGCACACAGCCGCCCACTAGGTAGGCTTGAAAACCGGCTTCAACCAAACGGTCGGTAATTGAAACGGCATGACGATCTAGGCGGTCGGCGGATAAGCCGAGTTCACGTAGGGTGTATTTTTTAGGTTTTTTTTGTGCAGACAAATTAATCGTTTAACGTCTTGAAAATAATATAGCTCTTTATTGAGCGGTGCTATTGTAACGCAAAATTCGCCATCTCATTTTTTTGCGGGAAAAGAATGACTTAGAAAAACTCAAGTAGGCTAAATAATGTGGCGTCGGGTGCCTCTTCAGCTAAGAAATGCACGCTATCGATGGCTTGACCGCTGACATTATGGATCTGTTTTGCCAGATACTGAGCATATCGAAATGCTTGTCCATCATACCGTGTTCGCCCCAAAGCACCAGAAGTGGGCATTGTATTTGTTTGTTTAAGTCCGCTTCGTCGTGTTTTAAATCAATGCTAGCGGCCGCGCGGTAATCTTCGCAGCTAGCGTGAATCATACCTACGCTGTCTGAAACAGCGTAGGTAATCATTGACAACACCATCATTAAATCTGTCTGGGTAGGTGCTCCACCGAGTCAGTTCGTCTTTTAGGTAAAGATCTGGGTCCATGCCAATTAAATGTTCGGGTACGTTATTATCCTGAATTAAGAAGAACCAGAGGGGATGGTTTGATTAACGAATTTAAACAATTCGTAGGTCGGCACAATGTCTAGCACGGCCGCTTTTAAAACGTTTTCAGGGTGGTCTACGATGAACAACCGGGCGCCTCGGTCATGTCCTACAACATAAAAGCTATCGTGTCCCATTTGCCGCATCAGTTCGATCATGTCATTGGCTATTTCACGCTTGCTGTAGGGGCTATGGTGTGCATCACTTTTGGGCTTTGAACTCTCGCCGTAGCCACGCAAGTCGGGGGAAATAAGATGGAATTTTCGCTCAAGGCAGGCGCGATTTTATGCCAGATTAAATGGTTCTGCGGGTAACTGTGTAGCAGCAGAGGGCGCGCTTCCTGCGCTGGCAACGTTAATGCTGGCACCTTGTGTGCTGATGCAGGTATAGCTAGAACCAGAAGCAGAACCAGTCAGCTTTAAGACGTCGGCCATTAACTTAAAAGCTGTTTGAACTGTTCAGGTATTGATGCCGCTTTTTTGCTGCTGTAATCAAAAAACACCAACCCTGTTTTAGCCGTTGCGATGATGGTTTTGCCGTCATCTTTGCTAACCCGGTAAACCATATCGCAGCCACATCGACTGGGATCATCAAGCGCTATTTCAATGGATAAAACATCGGGATGAAACGATTCGGCTTGATAACGAATAGCCAAGTCAGAAAGAATAATGCCCAACCCCGCCACGTTTGCTTCTTGCATGCCAAAGTGTAGAAAAAATTGTGCTCGCGCCTCATGCAACATGGAGATCAGTTTGTCGTGCGCCAAGTGTTGGCCGTAGTTAATGTCGGTAATGCGCACCGGAAGTGAACAGGTGAACAGTGTGCGCTTTGGGTATGTGATAGATAATCTGGCCATATGACTCGTCCTAAAATGTTGATGCTTGTTATTATAGATGAGTGGCTGAATGCTATATTGATGTTTTTTTAGAGATACAAAGACAGTGAAAAAATTGTTATCGTCTGCGTGGGTGTTGCTCGTATTGGTCGTGCTTATTTGGGGGGCAAATTGGCCGATTATGAAAATAGGTCTACGTTCGATTGACCCACTTTGGTTCACGGCGGCAAGGTTGTTTATCGCGCTCATTACCATTTCAATCTTGTTGCTTTTTCTGGGGCGTTTAAAACTACCGCATAAGCAGGATATCCCCATTGTCTTAGGTGTCGGTGTTATGCAGTTTGCGTTATTTGTGATGCTAATCAACCTAGGGTTAACGGAGGTCAATGCGGGCAGAGCAGCGTTATTGGCTTATACAACGCCTTTATGGGTGACGCCAGCCGCGTATTTTATTCTGAAAGAAAAGACATCTCGAATGAAGTTGTTAGGCGTTGCAGCGGGGCTTTGTGGCTTGTTGATTTTGTTTAACCCGTTGGCGTTTGATTGGAGTGATGCTTCTGTTGTGAAAGGCAATGCTCTATTGCTGGTGGCGGCGCTGATTTGGGCCTTATCCATCGTGCACGTTAGAAAGCATACTTGGAAAGCCAGCGTGTTGGAGTTGACGCCGTGGCAAATATTAGTGGCGTTGTGTATTGTCGTTCCATTGGCCTGGTTTTCTGACACGCGGCCAGTCATTTGGAGCTCTGAACTGGTGATTATATTGCTGTACAACGGGGTGATGGCAACATCTTTAGCGCAGTGGGCCTCCATGCGCGTCACCCAAATATTGCCAGCGGTAACGGTTTCTTTGGGCTTTTTAATGGTACCTCTAATGGGTATTTTGTCGTCTAGTATTTGGTTGAATGAAGCCTTTACTGTTACCTTGGGCGTCGGTGCGACTTTGATTGTTGGTGGCTTGCTACTGCAGTTGAGGACTAAAAAACAAAGTTAGTCGACCAGTCGCCACAGGTGCCACGCGGCAATGCTGCGATAGAGCTGCCATCTTTTTGCAATCACGTCACATTCGCCTGGACTCGGAAGTTCGTCTAGCGCGTACAGTGATTTAATGGCCTTTCTCAAACCCAGGTCGCCTGAAGCAAAAACACCTAACCGCTTTAGACCAAACATTAAAAAAATATCAACCGTCCAAGGACCAATGCCTTTTAATTGGCATAAACGTTCTTTGACTTGTTTATTTGGGTAAGTGTGTAGTTGATTGAAGTCGTTGGTCTTATCTAGGGCAAAATGAATAAGACCTTGGATGGTGTTTGTCTTAGCCTCAGATAAGCCGGCTTTTTTATAATCGGCCAGGGATATTTGGTTGAATGCATGGATGCTGATATCGTTTTTAGGCAAGAGCGCAAGCACTCGTTGTCGAATCGCGGCAGCCGACTTTATCGACAATTGCTGCGAAATGACGGCGTGAACTAAAGCCTCAAAGGGCTGTTCCATAAACGGCGTGCTGTCAAATGTGGGTCCATCTCGAATGATTTGTTTAAGAGTAGGGTCAATATTGCAAAGCATGAGTTCGGCTTTTTGAACGTGGGCCTCAAAGTCGAGCATTTTTCTTAGTGGTGTTGATGCCTAGCGGTTAAAGCGCTCCACGCTTCGGCTTCAATAAAGACACGTTTAACGGTTGGGCAGCTTTGCTTGATGTGTAAGTCCATGTCGGCAATGGTTTGCTCCAGTACGCCAGCGGTTAAGTCGTCTTTGAAATCAACATTCATTGTGGCTAATACAAAATCTGGCCCCATGTGCATGGTGAGTAATTCGTTTACCGATTCAACGGCGCTGTATTGGTCTACAATTTGGCGAATTTCAGCGACCAATTCAGGGTTTGCACTTTCGCCAATCAATAAACTCTTTGTTTCATAAGCCAGCCAAATGGCGGTGCCACCGAGGATTAAACCAATGATGACCGATGCCATGCCGTCATAAACAGGGTTGCCAGTTAGGTGAGAAATGCCGATGCCGATAAAGGCAACGACTAGACCCAGCATGGCGGCAGAGTCTTCAAATAACACCACGAACATAGACGGATCTTTGCCGCGTTTGACCGCTTCAATGTAGCTCCATTTGCCTTTGCTGCGGGTGAATTCTTGGAATGCAAAAAACCATGCCGCACCTTCAAATAACAATGCCAAGCCTAAGACATAAAAACTTAACGTTGGATTACCCATCGGTGTGGGAGCAATAATATGATGAACACCTTCGTAGATAGAAACGCCCGCACCGACGGCAAAGATAAGAATAGCGACAATGAAACTCCAGAAATAAATCTCTTTGCCGTGACCAAATGGAAATTGTGCATCCGCAGGTTGTTGAGCTTTCTTTAAACCGTACAACAGCAAGCCTTGGTTGCCGCTATCAACCAGCGAATGTATGCCTTCTGATAGCATCGCAGAGCTACCCGAATAAAAAGCGGCGATAAATTTAGTAATTGAAATAAGCGTGTTGCCGACTAGCGCAGCGTAGATGAC
>DUCA01000186.1 GCA_012960055.1 Cycloclasticus sp. | reverse complement strand
ACACCCTTCCAAACGCGTGTAGAACTTAATGATTGTTGGGCGTTGTACAGCAAATGGGTTTTGTAAAAACGGTAGCCATAATTTAGTAACGCCTGGTTGATGTTATTGCGGGCGCTAACGCTATCGGTACCCATTACCACTGAAATGAGTCGCATATTGTCGCGCACAGCAGATGAAACTAGGCAATAGCCTGCATCTTCAGTGTGTCCAGTTTTAACGCCATCGACGCTGCTATCACGCCATAACAGTTTGTTTCTATTTTGCTGTTTGATGCCGTTGAAAGTAAATTCTTTAATGGCATTGATTTTGTATAACTCCGGTGATTCGGCAATCAACGCGCGGGTGAGGATGGAAAGGTCTTTTGCAGTGGTGTAATGGTTGTCATCAGGTAGACCCGAACTGTTTATAAAGTGGCTATTTACCATATTCAATTCTTTGGCGACTTGGTTCATAAATTGAGCGAACGTTTTCTCATCGCCAGCAATATGTTCAGCCAACGCAACAGTCGCATCGTTACCGGATTGAACCAGCATGCCGTGAATTAAATCGTCAATAGACACAAATTTATTCACTTCAATAAACATTCTAGAACCCGGTGTTCGCCATGCTTTTTCACTGATGCGAACTTTCTCGCTTAGGCTTAAGTTGCCATGACGAATTTCGCGAAAAACAATCAAAGCCGTCATGATTTTTGTCATGCTAGCAGGGGCTAACTTAAGGTCAGGGCTTTTTGACGCGATAACAGTACCGCTGTCGAAATCGATCACATGGTAACTTCTAGCTTTTAAATCGGGTGCGGATGGTATCGGCAGCGCACTGACTTGAGTTGTCACAAAGAAAGACAGAATAAAAAGAATTCGTTTCATATTGATGTAAAAGCTGAGGTTATGTGGACTTTTAATTATATCACGCAGCGAGACGAGTAGAGAGCCAGAGCACTTACTGATATGCGGGCGTTATTCAGTCGCGTATATGATGTTTTTGAAACCTAACTTATGCAGTTGTAATCTGGCTAAATCAGCTCGTTTAATCCGAATATAAGGGCCTACGCGTACAAGATACAGTGGATTAGGGTTTGTTGTGTTGGGCTTAACAGATACGGAGGCATTCAATTCGTTTATCAATTGGTGTTTTATTTTTGTGGCATTTTCTAGCGAGCTAAATGCGCCAACTTGGATGAACAAGAATTCCTTGTTAGTTGAATTGATGGGCGATAGCAGCGGTTTTTTATCGACGCTATTCGAGGGTTTTTGCTCGATAAGTTGATGAGGTGAAGATTCAAGCGTAGTCGTTGTATTGCTGCGCGGCTTAACGACTCTAATCTCTACGTTTGATGTGCCATGTTTCAAGGTGCCAAGCTTTGTTGCTGCGGCATAAGAAAGGTCAATTATTCGCCCTTTATGAAAAGGACCGCGATCATTTACGCGCACAACAATTTTCTTACCATTATCTAGATCCGTTACTTCAACATAGCTTGGTATGGGCAATGTTTTATGCGCCGCAGTCATGGCGTACATATTGTATGTTTCGCCATTGGAGGTTTTATTACCATGAAATTTAGTGCCGTACCAAGATGCAATGCCGCGTTGTAGGAAGCCTTCACTAGAGGGCATAACATGATAGGTTTTGCCGAACACGTCATAAGAAATAGGGTTGCCGCCGCGGCTTTTAGCTTCAACGCGAGGAATAGCATTCGGGGTAAGCTCGAGATTGTCAGGGTGAATTAAAGGTGCGCCATCGCTAATAAATGGTTTTTGAGATCCGCACGCAATTATTAAGTAAGCGGCCATTAAGATAATGAAAAGGCGCATGGCTATTTCAAGCCTCTTTTATAAAGCCTTTTTTGATTTCTTGGCCCAATTGATACACCGCCATGGCATATAAATGACTGTGGTTATAGCGGGTGATGACGTAAAAATTATGGAACGTTAGCCAAAATTCAGAGTGGCGTTTTTGTTTTAGCTCTAACAGTTTGACGATGCTGTCGTCAGTCATGTTGTTAGGTGTTGTGACTTGATGCTCGGCCAACTGCTTTAGGGTATGCTTTGGTTTAAGTGAGCGACTAAGTAATTTCTTATGCGAGTCACCCTTAACGGTCGTTTGTTCGGCGATAGGAGATGATTTTTTCCAGCCGTGTTTTGCAAAGTAATGCGCAACACTGTGAATAATATCAGCTTGGCTGCCCCACAAATCTCGCTTGTTATCGCCATCGCC
>DUCA01000185.1 GCA_012960055.1 Cycloclasticus sp. | reverse complement strand
GTAGAAGTTGAAGTTGTACTAGACCCACCTTGGAATCAAAACATGATGTCAGAATCCGCTAAGCTTCAACTGGGGATGCTTTAAGCGTTAATTAATAACCCTTCATTTCGTTTAACTTGATTACCCCTCCTATTTATCTAATCAGGAGGACATGTCGCACGCCTTTAATATCTTATCCATCATGCTCAAAATCTTGGGTCGTTTTAGTTCTAAAATAGCGTAATACCGCCCATTTCAAATACACTTAAGCATCAAACACGCCGAGCATGACGTTAACTTCACCGTTAGCATGGGCATTACCGAATATCACAATAACGACACCTTAGAAAACACAATGCAACGCGCTGACAATACCCTGTATCAAGAAAAAGACAGCGGTAGAAATAGAGTTGTTAGCGCATAAGTAATGACCGCTATTCCTTAATATCAGAACTCGTTATTCGTTTAAGCGCTTGGATTTCTTTTTTATCTAACATTTGATGCCGACCGGCAGGCAAGCCAGGCGGCAAAAAGACCGTGCCATATCGGACTCTAATCAAACGACTTACCTTACAGTCTTGCGATTCCCATAATCGCCTAACAACACGGTTACGCCCTTCCGAGACCACCACGTGGAACCAACGGTTGATTCCCTCACCGCCCGATTCATGAATATCTTCAAAACGTGCCTTACCATCTTCCAACTCCACGCCATTAACTAGACGTTCGATCATTTCTTTGGTAACCACACCCATCACACGCACGGCGTATTCTCGATCAATTTGGTGGGACGGATGCATTAGCTTGTTCGCCAAATCACCGTCATTGGTAAACATCAATAAACCTTGTGTATTCAGATCAAGACGCCCAACAGATATCCAACGTCCACTTTCAAGCCTAGGCAATCGTTTAAAAGCGCTCGGCCGACCTTCTGGGTCATTCTTGCTAACAATTTCGCCAATGGGTTTGTGATAGATTAACACTTGCGTATCCACCATTATCTTGCCAGCCAATTTAACAGGGCGCCCTCTTAACTTAACTATGTCGCGCGTGGTGATTTTATCGCCTAAGGTTGCCACCTCACCGTTCACATGTATTGAGCCATCGACAATCCATTTCTCAACTTGTCGACGCGAACCTACGCCTGCTTGCGCTAAAAGCTTCTGGATGCGCTCGGGTTGCTCTGATTTACTGGATGTTCTCGGTGAGTGGTTCTGCGGTAATCGTTTTTTCATCGTTTATTACGTCTCTTTTGGTTGGGGCGTCATCACCCAAGCTAAGCTGCACCTCTCGCGAAGGCAACAAATCAATATCAAGCAAACTGGATAACGGCGGAAGATCAGCCAATGTTTGCAAGTTAAAATAATCTAAAAACTCTCTAGTCGTTACATAAAGCGCCGGTCGGCCTGGCACTTCTTTATGTCCAATAACACGAACCCAGCTTCTTTCTTCTAGCGTCCGCATGATGTTTGTACTGACCGACACACCACGAATTTCTTCTATTTCACCACGTGTTGCCGGTTGTTGGTATGCAATAATCGCCAGTGTTTCCAATAGCGCTCGACTGTATTTTACAGGCTTTTCTTCCCATAATCTTGCCACCCAAGATGAATACTTAGATTTAACTTGAAAACGATAACCGCTGGCCGTTTCAACCAGCTCAATCGGTTTGGCTTTATATTCATCTTGCAATTGATTGATAGAATCGCGCACCCTGTGCTTGTCAGGCCGCTCCTCAAGCAAAAACAAACCCTGCAATTCCACAATGGATAAGGGTTCATTGGCTGCAAATAACGAGGCTTCGAGTATATCTTTTACGTCCATACTAGTATTTTACCACTCCGATGAGCGCCTACTCAACGACCGGTTTAACCCACACTTCGGACAAGGATTCACCTTGCACTATTTCCACAAAGCCTTCTTTACATAACTCCAAAAGCGCCAAAAACGTGACCACCGCGCCGCTCTTACCCTCTTCCCTTGTGAAAAAACGATGGAAAGCCACGAACTCTTCCGCATCATCCGATAGCCTTGCCAAAATACGTGACATTCGTTCTTTAACCGACAATGGCTCACGTTGAATTTGATGATGGCTAAATTTTTCAGCGCGCTTTAATACCTCCTGAAATGCGATTAAAATGGCATCTAGCTCCAAATCAGGCAAGGGTTTATCCATTTTATCAACGACCAATTCGGCAGTTGCCAAGTAATTATCTCGATACAACCTAGGTAAAGCGT
>DUCA01000184.1:7343-13195 GCA_012960055.1 Cycloclasticus sp. | reverse complement strand
GACGCCTCGGTTGTCGATTTAATACGAAAAAAAGACCTCGTTATTCATGTTGCTAAACACTTCGATATTCAGCAGAACAGTGTTTTTTTAAAACAAACAGAGCAATTTAAAGGCTCTGCACAAGTTGAGCCAAAAACAGGTCGGTTATTAAATTATCAAGGCGGCTTGCCGTTCACCCAAGCGCCTTCCTTGGATGACTCGCTGGCCGGTTTAAAAATTGCTTGGAATATGCGTTATGCCTATGGAGGAGACACTTCCATCGTCGACCCTTTTATTTGGGAATACCGTGACATGGACAGCAACAAGATTGAGCGAACCATTTCATTTGTCGGCATGACCTTACGTTACAAATACCGCACCACCATTGCCCCCACACCTAATTTGCCGAAGAACCCTGCGGGTATCTTTAATGGCATTTACTTACTGGCCAAACAACCCTTCGATATTAAAAACACGCAATTGCTTGTCCATCGTCTTGAAGATGACAGCGCTCGCGAAAGATCCTGGTTATACCTGTCTGTTCAACGACGCGTCAGACGTTTACCAGCCGGTCAAACGACCGATGCCTTTTTAGGAAGCGACATCATGATTGAAGACTTTTTAGGCTACAACGGCAGAATAAAGGACATGACGTGGCGTTACCTTGGCACTAAAGAAGTATTAACACCTTTTTTCAAGCATAGCGAACTTCAACATCCTGACAAGACAAATACCTCAGGCTACTATTTCGGCGATTTCCACGGCAAAGGACACTGCTTTCCCAACGTTCCTTGGCAACTCCGTAAGACCTATTTACTCGAGGCTATACCGAACATTGACAACCACCCTTTATCCAAACGAGTGTTTTATATTGACGCCCAAACACACCTACCCATCGCTGGCAGCTATTACGATAGAAACGGTCAGATATGGCGCATTTCCATTGCGGGATTTTCCCATCCGGACTATCACTTAGAGGAAAACAAAGGCTCTGGCGTCCCCATTCCATCTTTAATTTCAATGATTGATGTGCAAGCCAACCACTGCACTACTTTAAAAATGAAAACAATAATTAATTCCACAAACGTCAAACAAAAAGACTTCACCGTGCAAGCCTTACGCTCTAAAGGAAGGTAATAAACATAACCTTAGCGCAATAAAAAAGCCTGGAATCAGAAACTTGATTTCAGGCTTTATATCTATGCTTTAATTACATTAGCTTCAGCGTTAAAACAGCAAAATATCATTAAATATTTCAGAAGGTCGCATAACAGCCTTTGTCTTTTCCGAGTCCCCCATGTAATAACCGCCAATATCAACCGAATGCCATTGATCTGTCGTTAAATCACTAACGATAGCGTCTTCATTATCCGACAAAGATTTTGCTAGTGGCGCAAAGTGAGTTTGTAATTCAGCGTTGCCCGTTTGCTCCGCTAATGCCTTAGCCCAATACAGGGCCAGGTAGAAATGGCTGCCGCGATTATCCAACTCACCCGTCTTACGTGAAGGAGACTTACCATTGTCTAACAAGTCAGAGGTTGCCTTATCCAAGGTCGTCGCAAGCACCAAGGCCTTAGCATTGCCTTCATTAACGCCCAAGTGCTCTAGAGACGCGCCTAATGCCAAAAACTCGCCCAACGAGTCCCAACGCAAATGATTCTCTTCTATTAGCTGTTTAACGTGTTTAGGCGCCGAACCACCTGCGCCGGTTTCAAATAAACCACCACCGGCCATCAATGGCACCACTGATAGCATTTTCGCACTAGTTCCTAATTCTAAAATTGGGAACAAATCAGTTAGGTAATCACGAAGGATATTGCCCGTCACAGAAATGGTGTCAAAACCGCGTTTAATTCGCTCCAAGGTATAACGCATCGCCCGTGTTTGCGACTTGATTTTAATATCCAAGCCCGTTAAATCATGATCTTGCAGATACAGTTTAACTTTTTTAATTAACTCATTCTCATGCGGACGGTATTCATCCAACCAAAAGATAGCAGGCGTACCCGATAGCCTTGCACGTGTGACTGCCAACTTCACCCAGTCTTGAATCGGTGCATCTTTTACTTGGCACATTCTCCAAATATCACCTTCTTCAACATCCATATCCAACAACGTGACATCTTCCTCATCAACAATGCGAATATTGCCATCACCCTGCACTTCAAACGTCTTATCGTGCGAACCATATTCCTCAGCTTTTTGAGCCATTAAACCAATGTTTGGAACACTGCCCATGGTAGCTGGGTCAAACGCTCCGTGCGTTTTACAAAAGTTAATAACTTCTTGGTAGATTCTTGCGAACGTACTTTCAGGCATCACAGCTTTGGTATCTTGCAACTTACCATTCGGCCCCCACATCTTGCCGCCTGCTCTAATCATCGCCGGCATGGATGCATCCACAATCACTTCATTGGGCGTGTGCAGATTCGATATGCCTTTAGCAGAATCCACCATAGCGAGCTCAGGGCGATGCCCATAACACGCATGCATGTCCGCTATTATCTCTTCTCGCATAGATGCGGGCAGGCCTTTTATGTTGTCGTAAACACTGCTCAAACCATCATTCGGATTAACGCCTAATTTATCAAAAAGCTCACCGTGCTTGTCAAATAAATCTTTGTAATAAATTTTAACCGCATGACCAAAAACGATGGGGTGCGACACTTTCATCATGGTAGCTTTCACATGAAACGAGAACATCACGCCTGTTTCTTTCGCATCATTCATTTCTTGCTCTAGAAATTCACACAGTTCTTTTTTGCTCATGAACATGCTGTCTATAATTTCACCTTCAAGCAAGGGTATGCTTTCTTTTAAAACCGTCACATCACCATTCTTCGCAACAAATTCTATTCTGACATCACACGCTTTATCCAACGTTAAACATTTTTCACTCGCATAGAAATCACCGGCATGCATATGTGAAACGTGTGTACGTGATGCTTGGCTCCATTTACCCATTGAGTGAGGGTTCTTTTTTGCATAATCCTTAACGGCTTTAGGCGCACGGCGATCAGAATTGCCTTCGCGCAATACTGGGTTTACAGCACTGCCCAATGTTTTCGAATACCGTGCTTGCACATCTTTTTGTTCATCCGTTTTCGGGTCATCTGAGTAATTCGGAATAGCAAAGCCTTTAGCTTGCAATTCACGAATCGCATCTTTTAACTGAGGAATTGATGCGCTGATATTAGGTAATTTTATGATGTTTGTAGACGCATCCTGGGTTAGCTTCCCTAACTCATCCAATGCATTCTCTACTCGTTGCTCAGCCGGTAATACATCTGAAAAGGCAGACAGTATTCGAGTCGCCAACGAAATATCTTTTAACTCAACATCAATATCCGCTGCAGCGGCGAATGTTTTAACAATGGGTAATAACGAGCACGTCGCCAGCAGCGGTGCTTCGTCTGTCAGTGTGTAAATAATTTTTGAACTCATTCTTCCCTTCCTCTATGACTGATTGATTAATCAGAATTAAAATGCGTAAAATCGAGTCGATTCGCAATAATAAATTTCTAATTATTAAATTTTTCGCCTAGCTTTTAATATTACAAAATTGTAACGCAAAACGCGAAGAACCGTTCAATTAAAGGAATAAGAATGGAGGCTGAGAGCGGAATCGAACCGCTGTACACGGCTTTGCAGGCCGCTGCATAACCACTCTGCCACTCAGCCAGAGAGGACTTTCGCCTAGAAGGCACCGTATCTATTAAATGGACAGTCTAGCGCCATTTAATTCAACTTAAAAAAAAGCCGCGGTGGAATCACGACTTAAAATTTGGAGCGGGAAACGAGATTCGAACTCGCGACCCCAACCTTGGCAAGGTTGTGCTCTACCACTGAGCTATTCCCGCGTTTGAGGCCGTGTATTCTATCCATAACAGCGAAACTGTCAAGCCAGAATCTCTACTATTTTCTAATTTGTGGCAGTGCGAGCTGAATATATTGCCACATTGACCAAAGCGCAAGAATCGCGGCAACATAAATTGAAACTAAACCAACTGTACGCACCGGAATTCCATTCAAGTCAGCATTAAAGAGTAGACAAACTAAAGCTAACATTTGAAAACCCGTTTTACACTTACCTAGCCATGAAACTTTAATCACCGAACGTTGACCAAGCTCAGCCATCCACTCACGTAAAGATCCAACTGACACTTCGCGACCGATGATAACAGCCGCTGGAATTGCAATATAAACGGCGGGATCTGCTTGCACGATGAGTACCAAAATAGTAACTATCATCAACTTGTCCGCGACTGGGTCAAGAAACTCACCGAAAGCTGTCTGCAAATTCAACTTTCTCGCTAAAAAACCATCAAACCAATCGGTTAACGACGCGGCAATTAAGAGTAACGAGCACCATAACCGAGCATCTTCAATCGGCAAATAGAACACGATCATGATGACCGGTATTGATGCAATACGCAATAAGGTGAGAATGGTAGGGATATTAAGGGTCATGCAACTTTCAAACTGGTTACGATTAAGCTTAATGGTAACATTTTATACATTCGCACCGTCATGAAAAAAGTCATAAACTCGTTGAGCTAAGGCTTTATTAATTCCCTCTACGGTACACAAGTCGTCTAAACCGGCCGCTTTAATTTCACGCAAGCCACCAAATTGTTTTAACAATAACTGCCTGCGCTTCGGCCCTAAGCCCTCGACCTGTTCAAGCGTAGATTTCTTCTTAACCTTGCCGCGTTGTTGACGGTGACCACTGATAGCAAAGCGATGCGCCTCGTCTCGTATTTGCTGAATCACCAGCAACACTGGGTCATCGGCAGACAGCACAAGCAACTTGCCATCACTACCGCGGTAAATTTTCTCCATGCCGACTTTTCTATCGCTGCCTTTGGAAATACCGATTACTACAACATTAGCGTAATCAATATCATCTAAGGCCTGCACCACCGCTGTGACTTGCCCCTGCCCACCGTCAATCACCAATAAATCAGGCGGCGCATGCTCTTGGTTCTTTGCACGAGAAAAACGCCGTGACACGGCCTGTGCTAGTGCCGCGTAGTCATCCCCTGCTTGCACGCCTTTGATATTAAAGCGTCGATAATCAGCTTTTAACGGGCCGTCCTCATTCAGCACCACGCACGATGCAACCGTTTGATCGCCCTGCAAATGACTGATATCAAAGCACTCCATACGTTTGAGTTCACCATTCATTACCAACAGCTCTTTCAATTTAGCTAGGCGATCACGAGTATTCTCTCGACTTTGTAACTTTTGATTTAGCGCGACGACAGCATTACTTTTTGCCATTTTTAGCCAACGCGCTCTTTCTGAACGTGGCTTATTGATGATGTTAACCTTACGTTCAGCTTTTTCATTAAACAGCTGCTGCGTCAATTCCGGCTCAACGAGTTGGTGACTTAAAATTATTGCCTTTGGCAAATTCTTATCCAAATAAAACTGCAATAAAAAAGCACTTAATACGTCTTCTGGTGTTTTATCGCTGGGTGTCTTGGGGAAAAAGGAACGATTACCTAGGTGCAGGCCGTTCCTAATAAAAAACACTTGCACACAGGCCACTCCGTTTTGCATTTCACAGGCCACCACGTCAATATCACCCTCTGTTCCACTGACATATTGGCGCTCCATAACTTTTCGCAGTTGTGAAATTTGATCACGAAAGTTGGCCGCCTTCTCAAACTCCAGTGTCTCAGCAGCCACTTCCATTTTTTTGACTAAACCATTGATCAACTGAGTATTTTTACCCTCTAGGAATAACACCGTGTGATTAACGTCATCCGCGTAGTCCTCTTTACTAATTAGACCGACACAAGGCGCTGTACACCTTTTTATCTGGTGCTGAAGACAAGGACGAGATCTATTCTTGTAATAACTATTAT
>DUCA01000184.1:0-7077 GCA_012960055.1 Cycloclasticus sp. | reverse complement strand
GTCGTTATCTACATTATTGAAATAACTCGACACACGCTTCTTAAGGTTTTTAGCCTTACCTACGTATATGCACACACCCCGTGTATCCAGCATTTGATACACACCCGGTTTTTGCGTCAGCGTTTTTAAAAACGCTGTACTATCAAATACCTCGAGTGTCTCTTTGCCTGTCATGACGTTTAGTTTACTGACTTATAAATTAAAAAGCGCCCAATGGATACAAAAAAGGCCTCATAAATGAGGCCTTTTACTTACTGATACATATTACTGCATTACTCTTTTTTGAGCGATGCTTTTGGCATCACAGATTTAAACAAACCGTCTTGCATTTCTTTAAATACTGCCATATTTCGGTTTGCTAAAGCCGTCATCAAGGCAAGTGGGTCAGATGCTTGCTCCAATTTATCCTTAACCTTGGCACGTTGCTCAGCAATCAGTTTTACTGAGTTTTCAAGGTAATGAGCGAAATTGTGTTGGAACGGGTCTCCATAAAAACGGATAAGTTGTTCTAACATTTCAGCACTCATGATAGGTTCACCATCTTCTTCTTGCTCAAGAATAATTTGTAGCAAAACACTGCGCGTTAAGTCGTCCTTGCTTTTAGCATCAATAACTTTAACCGGTTCACGCTCAATAATAAGCTGGCGCACATCATTAAGCGTTACGTACTTGCTAATCTCCGTATCGTATAATCGACGATTAGGATACTTTTTAATAATTCTTGAGTGTTCCATGGTGGCGCTTTAAGTTAGCTAACGTCTTTCATACTTAAGCGAACACGGCCTTGACGATCAACTTCAAGCACTTTCACTTTAACCACGTCACCTTCAGACAATTTATCGGTAACATTCTCTACGCGCTCTTCTGAAATCTGAGAGATATGTACCAAACCGTCTTTACCTGGAAGAATCGATACAAACGCACCGAAGTCCATTAAGCGAACCACTTTACCCTCGTAAATTCTACCCACTTCAATTTCAGCAGTAATATCTTCAATGCGTTTAAGTGCTTTTTCACCGGCTTCACGATCAACCGATGCAACTTTAACCAAGCCTTCATCGGTAATATCAATCGAAGCACCTGTTTCTTCGGTAATGGCACGAATGGTTACGCCGCCTTTACCAATAACGTCACGAATTTTAGCTGGATCAATTTTTAGCGTCAAAATGCGAGGAGCAAAATCAGACATTTCTTCACGTGCTTGCGACAAGTCAGCATTCATTTTTTCTAAAATGTGTAAACGACCACCTTTAGCTTGCTCTAGGGCTTGCGACATAATTTCAGCCGTAATACCTTGGATTTTAATATCCATTTGTAGGGCAGTAATACCAGAGTCTGTGCCTGATACTTTAAAGTCCATATCACCCAAGTGATCTTCATCACCCAAGATGTCAGACAGTACAGCGAAATCATCACCTTCTTTAATAAGACCCATCGCAATACCGGCAACTGGTGCTTTAATCGGCACGCCAGCGTCCATTAACGCAAGGCTAGTGCCGCATGTGCTGGCCATAGAACTTGAACCATTTGATTCCGTCACTTCAGCGACTACGCGCAATACGTATGAAAAATCTTCTTGGCTAGGCAATACCGCTTGAATACCACGTTTCGCTAAACGACCATGACCAATTTCGCGTCTTTTTGGTGAGCCAACAAAACCTGTTTCACCTACGCAAAATGGAGGGAAGTTATAGTGCAACATGAAGTGGTCACGGTACTCACCTTCAACCGCATCAATCATTTGAGCATCACGGTCGGTACCTAAGGTAGCCACGACTAAGGCTTGAGTTTCGCCGCGTGTGAACAACGCAGAACCGTGTGCACGAGGCAATACGCCGGTACGAACGTGTATTTCACGAACCGTTGATAAATCACGACCATCAATACGCTGACGAGTTGAAAGAACCAAGTTACGTACGTGTTTCTTTTCAAGTGATGAGAAGATACCTTTCACTTCGTCAGTATCTTCGTCTTCTAGTTGCGCTAAGACCTCGCTACGCACTTCTTTCAACTTCACCTGACGGTCAAGTTTAACAAGAATGGTATACGCATCTGCAATACCCGCTGTTGCGAGCCCAGCTACTTTTTCTACTAATGTTTCGTTAACTTCAGGCGCAACCCATTCCATACGAGGCTGGCCAACGTCTGCAGCTAATTCATTAATTGCTGTAATCGCTGATTGCATTTGTTCGTGACCAAATGTTACCGCGCCTAACATCACTTCTTCTGACAGGCAATCCGCTTCTGATTCAACCATCAATACGGCGTCAGATGTACCAGCAACAACCAAGTCTAATTGAGACTCTTCTAATTCTGATTTAAGCGGGTTCAGTGCATATTCGCCATTGATATAACCAACACGAACCGCACCAATTGGGCCATCAAACGGTAAGCCTGAAATTGCTAACGCAGCAGATGCACCTAATAAGGCAGGAATATCTGGGTCAACTTCAGGGTTTAATGAAATAACAGTCGCGATAATTTGAGTTTCGTTTTTGTATCCTTTGGGAAACAATGGACGGATTGGACGATCAATAAGACGAGAAGTTAGTGTTTCTTTCTCGCTTGGACGGCCTTCACGCTTAAAAAAACCGCCTGGTATTTTACCAGCGGAGTATGTTCTTTCTTGGTAGTTAACGGTTAATGGAAAGAAAGAATTATTCTCACCACCTTCACGTTTACCAACGACCGTCACTAAAACAACTGTGCCATCAATTTCTACCAATACAGCGCCGTCTGCTTGACGAGCCACTTCACCCGTTTCAAATGAGACTGTTTGATTGCCGAACTGAAACTCTTTTTTTACTGGATTCACTATATGCCTGCCTATTAATTAAATTATTTTCTTAAACCTAAACGCGCGATAAGTGCACGGTAACGCTCTACGTCTTTACCTTTTAAGTAATCTAAAAGTTTACGACGACGGTTAATAATTCTTAATAAACCTTGACGTGAATGGTGGTCTTTTTTGTTCTCAGAAAAATGCGGTGTCAAATGATTGATTCTCCCCGTTAACAAAGCAACTTGAACCTCTGGAGATCCTGTATCACCTTCTGATAACGCATATTCTTTAACTATTTCTTGCTTTTGTTCTGTACCGAACGACATATTTCTTGCTCCAATTTACAATTTATCTTAAAAACAGCGCATTATACTCTGCACGCTGTTTGCTAACAAGCCACTATTAATATAGCCCCTATTATTTCTATTTGCACCGACGCAAATCTCAGCTAGGCAAAAATCCTTACCGGTGCCAAGCGGCCCTCAGATTCCCACTTACCCAGGCCAAAAACATTACCGCTCAAATCGTTCATACGAATGAGAGGCGCGTTCATTAAGCCGTCAACTTGTACTTGGCGGCCCAAACATAAGTCTTGCCTATCAATATCGTTGCACGTCATCACTGGGTATTCCTGTAACGCCAAATCCAAACTATTGAGTAAACCATCTAAACCATTTAAATCACCTTGCAATGACTCCAGCTGCTCAATTGTTACGGATTCTTGCAAGCCAAATGGCCCTGTCACTATACGCCTTAAAAAAGCAACATGCGCGCCACAGCCCAATGCATACCCTAAGTCTTCTGCTAACGTACGAACGTATGTTCCTTTTGTACAACACACCTCTAGGCTGATGCTATCCGCTGTTTGATCTTTTAACGTCAGTGACTTAATCGTCACGCCACGAGCCGGTCGCTCAACCACCACACCTTCCCTCGCCAAAGCATATAAACGTCTGCCATTGTGCTTTAGCGCCGAGTACATCGGGGGAATTTGTTGGATGTCGCCGGTGAAACGCTGCAATAACGCCGCTAATTCAAGCGGCTGAATATCTGGTACGGGCTTTTCGTCCACGATATCGCCTTCAACATCACCGGTTGTGGTGGTTTGACCCAACTTCATGGTGAATTGGTAGGTTTTATCGGACGCTAATAAATATTGCGAAACTTTTGTCCCATGACCTAAACAAATAGGCAGAACGCCTGATGCCAATGGATCCAAACTGCCGGTATGACCCACCTTTTTCGCGCCATATAAGCGCTTAACAATTTGCACAGCTCTGTTGGAGGAGATATGCAGCGGCTTATCTAAAACAAGAATACCGCTGATATCACGGCCCTTCTTTTTACGATCCGCCACGTGCTATTTCTCATTATCTGGATTTGTTGCCTTCAGCAACGCATCCATTTTAATACCTTGCTCAATAGACTCGTCCAAAAAGAATCGCAATTCCGGCACCATTCTCATCCGCATGCGCTTAGACACCATGCCGTGAATATAATTTGAGGCACGGTTCAACGCGGCAACGCTGGACTGTTTGCTTTCATCATCCTTAGTTGTAAGTACGCTGATAAAGACTTTAGCAATCGCTATATCTTTTGTGACTTCAACGCCGCTCACCGTCACAAAACCGACCTCGGGGTCGCGAATGTCACGCTGTAGGATTTCAGCCAATTCGCGCTGAAGCTGCCTTTCAACGCGCTGAAAACGTAAAAATTCTCTAGCCATATTACTTAATTACAGCTTGCGCTTAACTTCAATGCGCTCGAAGACTTCAATTTGATCGCCTTCTTGAACATCGTTGTAGTCTTTAACGCCGATACCACACTCCATACCATTCTTAACGTCTTTCACGTCATCTTTAAAGCGTCGCAATGATTCTAGTTGCCCTTCGTAAATAACTACGCTATCACGCAACACACGAATAGGTAAGTCTTTTCTTACAAAGCCTTCTGTCACCATACAGCCTGCAATCGCACCCAGTTTTGGCGATTTGAACACATCACGCACATTAGCAATACCAACGATTTGCTCTCTAATCTCAGGTGCAAGCAATCCAGATAGCGCATCACGAACATCATCAATCACATCATAAATAATGCTGTAATAACGCACGGATACACCGCGGTTTTCAATCATACGTCTTGCACTTGCATCCGCACGGGTATTAAAGCCAACAATCAAGGCATCTGATGCAGCAGCCAGGTTAACGTCACTTTCGTTAATACCACCAACACCGCCAGCCACGACAACCAATTTCACTTCATCCGTTGACAGGTTCGTTAACGATGACTTCAGCGCTTCCAAACTACCATGCACGTCTGTTTTCAATAACACATTCAGTGTTGAGCTTGTATCACCTTCCATTTGTGAGAAGGCTTGCTCTAGCTTCGCCGCTTGTTGCTTGGCTTGCCTAGCTTGTCTTGTTTTAACTTGACGGAATTCAGCAATTTCACGCGCTTTACGCTCACTCGGCGCCGCATAAACTTCAACACCAGCCTCCGTAGCAGTAGAAAGACCTAATACTTCAACAGGTACTGATGGTGTCGCCAATTTAACTGTTTTACCATGCTCATCAAACATCGCTTTAACACGGCCATGCGCCTCGCCAGCAACAATGTAGTCGCCTATTTTCAAGGTGCCTTTTTGAACTAGAATCGTACCCACCGCACCGCGGCCTTTATCAAGACGGGATTCAACAACAACACCAATTGCAGCCACATCAACAGGCGCTGTTAATTCGAGTAATTCAGCCTGCAAGGAAATCGCTTCCAACAACTGATCAACACCTTCGCCCGTTAGCGCAGAAATATTAACGAATTGCGTATCACCGCCCCACTCTTCAGGTGTCACTTCAATTTGTGCTAATTCATTACGAACACGATCAGGTTGCGCACCTTCTTTATCCATTTTATTAACCGCAACAATCATCGGCACACCCGCTGCACGCGCATGCTCTACTGCTTCTTTCGTTTGCGGCATCACACCGTCATCAGCAGCAACCACCAAGATAACTAAATCGGTAATTTTCGCACCACGGGCACGCATAGCAGTAAACGCGGCATGTCCTGGTGTGTCAATAAAGGTCATCATGCCGTCGCCTTGTTTCACGCGGTAGGCACCAATATGTTGTGTAATACCACCGGACTCACCGGCAGCCACGCGGCTTTCACGAATGTAATCTAGTAAAGAAGTTTTGCCGTGATCTACGTGACCCATAATTGTAATAACCGGCCCACGTGGCTCTTCTTCCCCATCTAGTTGAATAACATCCGCTAATAATTCAGCCTGAATGTCTTCATCACTTCGCAACACGACCTTGTGCCCCATTTCTTCAACAACGATAACCGCTGTATCTTGGTCCAAAGGTTGATTAATGGTTGCCATTGTGCCAAGGCCCATTAATGTTTTAATCACCTCACCCGCTTTAACCTTCATACGTTGAGCAAGATCAGACACGATGATACTTTCAGGAATTTCTACGTTATAGGTAATCGTTTTAGTCGGCACTTCAAATGCATGCTTATCATCTGACTGAAGGCGTATATCTCGCGCTTTTCTAGGACCCTTTCCTTTACGGCGAGATCTCTTATCAACATGAAGAACTCTCCCACCAGGCTTCCCGCCGCTTTTCTTTTTGTCTGGCTTACGAGCAACCGCTTGCACTTTCTTTGCAGTCGTTTGTACCACTTTTTTATCCGCTGACTTAGCTGTTTTTTCAACGGCCTGTTTTGCAGAAACCGCAACGTCCTTAGCAACAACTTTAGCGTTTTTGGCAGCAACTTCAGCCTCTTTGACAGCAACTTCCGCTTGTTTTTCCGCAAGTTCAGTCGCTTCTTTCTCTGCTTCTGCTGCTTTTTCAGCATCAATGATGGCTTGCTTATCAGCTTCTACCTTCTCTTTCGCTTCAAGGTTTTTGCTAAGCCTATCTTGTTCTTTTTCACGAGCCTCGCCTTTTTCTTGCACGAGCTGATCGTGTGCCTCAGCGGCTTTTTTCGCTTCTTCAAGCTCTTTTGCACTTAGGCCTGTACGCGCGTCATCAACAGAACGCCCGCCGACCTTCTTTTTACGCACCTCGATACTAACAGAACCTGCTATAGCACCTCGCCGTTTAACCGGCTGCTTTAATTCGCTTACCGTCGTTTTACGCTTCAGCGTCATTTTTTTAGGCGCTGAAATATCTTTTTTCGCTTTACCGTGACTTTCTCGAAGGTGAGCCAACAACTTTAATTTGTCATCTTCACTCAGCGTAGAGTCTGTTTTCTTGCCTTTTACACCCGCGTCTTTAAGTTGTACT
>DUCA01000183.1 GCA_012960055.1 Cycloclasticus sp. | reverse complement strand
GGGTATTTTGTCGTCTAGTATTTGGTTGAATGAAGCCTTTACTGTTACCTTGGGCGTCGGTGCGACTTTGATTGTTGGTGGATTGTTACTGCAGTTGAGGACTAAAAAACAAAGTTAGTCGACCAGTCGCCACAGGCACCGCAGGTGCCACGCGGCAATGCTGCGATAGGGTTGCCATTTTTTTGCAATCACGTCACATTCGCCTGGACTCGGAAGTTGGTCTAGCGCGTACAGTGATTTAATGGCCTTTCTCAAACCTAGGTCGCCTGAAGCAAAATATCTAACCGCTTTAGACTAAACATTAAAAAAACATCAACCGTCCAAGGACCAACGCCTTTTAATTGGCGTAAACGTTCTTTGACTTGTTTATTTGGGTAAGTGTGTAGTTGATTGAAGTCGTTAGTCTTATCTAGGGCAAAAGGAATAAGACCTTGGATGGTGTTTGTCTTAGCCTCAGATAAGCCGGCTTTTTTATAATCGGCCAGGGATATTTGGTTGAATGCATGGATGCTGATGTCGTTTTTAGGCAAGAGCGCATGCACTCGTTGTCGAATTGCGGTAGCCGACTTTATCGATAATTGCTGCGAAATGACGGCGTGAACTAAAGCCTCAAAGGGCTGGTTCATAAACGGAGTGCTGTCAAATGTGGATCCATCTCGAATGATTTGTTTAAGAGTAGGGTCAATGTTGCAAAGCATGAGTTCGGCTTTTTGAACGTGGGCCTCAAAGTCGAGTATTTTTCTTAGTGGTGTTGATGCCTAGCGGTTAAAGCGCTCCACGCTTCGGCTTCAATAAATGCACGTTTAACGGTTGGGCAGCTTTGCTTGATGTGTAAGTCCATGCCGTCATAAACAGGGTTGCCAGTTAGGTGAGAAATGCCGATGCCGATAAAGGCAACGACTAGACCCAGCATGGCGGCAGAGTCTTCAAATAGCACCACGAACATAGACGGATCTTTGCCGCGTTTGACCGCTTCAATGTAGCTCCATTTGCCTTTGCTGTGGGTGAATGCTTGGAATGCAAAAAAACCATGCGCACCTTCAAATAACAATGCCAAGCCTAAGACATAAAAACTTAACGTTGGATTACCCATCGGTGTGGGAATAATAATATGATGAACACCTATCGTAGATAGAAACGCCCGCGCCGACGGCAAAGATAAGAATAGCGACAATGAAACTCCAGAAATAAATCTCTTTGCCGTGATCAAATGGAAATTGTGCATCCGTATATTGTTGAGCTTTCTTTAAACCGTACAGCAGCAAGCCTTGGTTGCCGATATCAACCAGCGAATGTATGCCTTCTGATAGCATCGCTGAGCTACCCGAATAAAAAGCGGCGATAAATTTAGTAATTGAAATAAGCGTGTTGCCGACTAGCGCAGCGTAGATGACTTCTTTTAGAAGATGATGTCGACATGGTTGATTGCGATGAGTTAAAGGAGAAGCGTGCGGATGTTGTGCTTGACTGTAAAGCCTTGTCCGGCTTGAAACTATGGCAATAAAGCGTAATATTCACACATAAAATAATAATGGAAAAAATTAAGGTGGTTGGTTTAAATTCGGTTCGATATCCAGCGGGAATATTCACCATTATAGTGGCGTTAGTTTTGATTACCCCTCTCTGTGGTTATTTGTTTGATTGTGGTTGTACTTGGCCGTGGGCAGGGCTGGATAGTCATTGTAATTCCCATAAACCCAGCGCTGTTCATTGGTGTCCTTGGTGTGTCTCAACTATCGGTGGAACTGCGTCAGTAGGTTTGGCTGTGTTGATAGGCTTTTTATTATCCGTTAAACCGTCTGGCTCGGGTTATGATATGCGTGATTTCGCCTGGGCGGGTATTCAACAAAAAGCGTCTGCATTAGAATTTATCCAACGCACTGTTGTTGGTTTGATTGGGTTCACGTTTGCAGCAGCTATAACGGCTTGGCTGTCAGGTTATTTACAAGGCTACCCCTACTTTGTGTTTATCGGCGACTGGCCGCTTTAATTGATTAAGTTAAAAACGAATGGAACAAATAAAACAGTGGTTTAACCGAGCGATGGGGAACCCCGAGGCGTTAGCCTTGGTTGGCACCTTGTTGTTTGGGTTTGTGGTTATTTTATGGGTGGGTGACGTGTTGTCGCCGGTCTTGGCGAGCATCGTTATTGCTTACCTATTAGAAGGTATGGTAGCTAAGTTCCAATCAATTGGCTTGGCTAGAAAACTAGCCGTTATCTGCTCGTTCAGCTTATTTATGGCATTACTGTCATACATGATTTTCGGCTTAATACCATTGCTGTCTATTCAGGCGGTGGAATTGGTGCAGCAATTGCCGAGTATGTTAAACCAGGGCGTTGATTTATTTATGGCGCTGCCAGAAAAATATCCGAATTTCATTACTAAAGAGCAAGTCACGCTAATTTTTGGCCAAGTGAGTTCCGAGGCGATTAAATACGGACAAGGCTTGCTGTCTTTTTCAGCAGCGTCTGTGCTGAATATTGTGGCATTGATTGTCTACTTGCTATTGGTGCCGATGATGGTGTTCTTTTTCTTGATGGATAAAGCAGATATCGTTAAATGGTTTGCCGGTTTTTTACCCAGTAATAGCCGTCTAACCACGGAAGTTTGGGTCAACGTTAATCAGCAAATTGCGAATTATGTCAGGGGTAAAATTTGGGAAATTCTGATTGTTTGGTTGACGTGTTTTGTTGCCTTTAGTTTGCTAGATTTGCACTATGCAATGTTGTTGAGCTTTTTGGTGGGTTTGTCCGTATTGGTGCCTTACGTGGGTGCAACGGTGGTGACTATTCCTGTTTTACTTGTCGCGTATGTGCAGTGGAATTGGGGGAATGCGTTCGTTTATTTGACGACGGTATTCTTAATTATTCAAGCGCTAGATGGTTATGTGCTGGTGCCGTTGTTGTTTTCTGAAGTCGTTAATCTGCACCCGGTTGCGATTATCGTCGCTATTTTATTTTTCGGTGGCGTATGGGGTTTTTGGGGTGTGTTTTTCGCCATTCCGTTAGCGACTCTGGTACAAGCCGTTCTTGTCGCATGGCCTAGTCGGCACGATGCAATAGAAAGCTGATTTAAATTCTTTACAAAGGGTTCGTTATGAAGTTGTTGCAACATATTTTATACGTGCTGGTTTTTTATGCGACAAGCGCACAGGCGTTTGAGTTGTCAGACATTACAGATCGATTATTTGAAGACGATGCCACTGGCATTGAAGGCCAGCTAAAAGACGCGGCATTTGAATTTAAGGTCGATACGGCTTTATTACGCAGTGATACCTTGCGAAACAACACGCACATTGTCGTTTCGCGTAATCGAGGCTCTGTGCTAATTGCCGGACAAGCGGCGAGCCAAGCGTTAAAAGACCAGGTGTTGCAGTTGGTGTTGTCTGAAGCGCATTTGCGGTGGACACGAGGCGATGTGAGTCACGTTGAGCCGTCAAATGCACAGGTGTGTGGAAAAAAAGGGTCTAAAGTGGCCGCCAATGATCGCCGGCGCTTTAACCTCAAAACGGCGGAAGAGTGCAGTAGCGTTAATCGTTTTTATAACGAGGTGCGCGTAGCAACCCCAGTTAGCGAGGTCGAGCGCAGTGACGATGACCTGCTTCGCGCAACCATTGTGAATCAATTATTGCACTCAGGCGTTATCCAAAAAGTCGATACGATTAAAGTCGTTGTTGCTGATCAATACGTGTATTTACTGGGCGATCAATTGAATCAATCAAGCGCCCAGCGAACAACAGAATTTGTCGGTGGCATAACAGGCGTTACAAACGTGGTGCCGCTTTTTAGGTTTTAACCGCTATAGCGCGGTTACCGCTGCTAATACTTCGCTCACGTGTTCTTTTACTTTAACCTTACGCCACTCCTGAACGAGAACGCCTTCGGCATTGATTAAAAAGGTGCTGCGTTCAATACCCATGTATTCTTTGCCGTACAATTTTTTAAGTTTGATAACGTCAAACAATTTGCAAAATGATTCGTCAGGGTCGCTGATTAAATCAAACGGGAAGCTGTGTTTTTCTTTAAAGCCGTTATGCACGCGAACAGAGTCGCGAGAGACGCCAAAAATTTCTGTATTAGCCGCTTGGAACTCGCTGTAGTGATCACGGAAATCTTGTCCTTCTTGTGTGCAGCCTGGTGTGTTGTCTTTCGGGTAAAAATAGATAACGACGTTTTTGCCTTTTAAACTGCTTAGTGTGAGTGCGTCTAGTGCCGTTGTGGTGCAGGTAAATTCTGCAACGGGTTGGTTTAATTGAACGATGTTCATGGAATGTCCTATAAAATTGATTTATTTTGGCGCTATTTTAGCAGACTGATTTTTAGTCTGTAGTGCTGATGTATGTATAATAATCGGCTTATTTAGCTATTCGAAGCAGGTCTTTGAGTGAGCCATTAAATTTTTCGTTTAAATTTGGATTCAATTATGTTTCAAGGCAGCATTGTCGCACTCGTAACTCCCATGCATGAAGACGGCTCGCTAGACGTGGCGAGTTTGAAAAAGTTGATTGAGTTTCATATCGAACAAGGCACCGATGCAATTGTAGCCGTGGGTACAACGGGCGAATCAGCAACACTTAATAAAAAAGAGCATTGCCACGTTATTCGTCAAGTGGTTGAGATGGTGGCTGGGCGGATTCCGGTGATTGCGGGTACCGGTGCAAACTCCACAACGGAAGCGATTGAATTGACGCGTTGCGCGGCTGAAGCCGGTGCAGATGCTTGCTTGCTCGTTACGCCGTATTACAACAAACCGACACAAGAGGGCTTGGTGCTGCATTACAAAGCGATTGCCGCGGCGGTTGATATTCCACAAATTTTATATAATGTCCCGGGTAGAACCGCCTGCGATATGTTGCCGGAAACAGTGGCAAAGCTTAAAGGTGTGCCGAATATTGTCGGTGTTAAAGACGCCACCGGCGACAGGGACGTGGGTAAAGCGTTGTTAGCATTAAGCGATGATAATTTCGCCGTGTATTCAGGTGATGATGCGACATCATGCGAGTTGATTTTAATGGGTGCAAAAGGTTCCATTACGGTAACCGGCAATGTTGCGCCAGCAAAGAGCCATCAAATGTGTGAAAAAGCGTTAGCGGGTGATGCAGAAGGTGCCAGGGCAATAGATGCGACACTGCAACCGTTACATAACGATTTGTTCGTGCAGGCCAGCCCTATTCCCGTTAAGTGGGCGGTGTGTGAGATGGGGTTAATTGAGGAAGGTATTCGTTTGCCAATGACATGGCTAACGAGTGATTGTGAAGCACTTGTTAAACAAGCAATGAGCGCAGCGGAATAACGACGATTAAAAGGGAAGAGTAATGAGTATTCAAACAGTATTGAAATTAAGTTGTATTGGCGTGGTGTCTTTTGGTCTGAGTGCATGCGGCAGTATGCCGTCAATGGACGGTGTATTTGTGGATCAAAAAGAATCCTACAAAAGAGCGTACGAACTGCCCTCATTAGAAATGCCGCCTGAATTAACAGCCGGGCAAACCCAAGATGAATACGATGGTGGTGTACGAGGAACCGTGTCTGTAGCTAAGAAAAATGCAGTGGTTCAAACCCCCGCATTGATTGATGAAGCGCCTACGACAGCGAAAATCGTTCTTGTTGGCAACGCTTCGTATTTGTTAGTCCATGATGGTTTTCGAAATACTTGGCGTAAGACACTGGGAGCGCTTGGAGCGCTAGCCTATGATGTTGAAGACAAAAATCGTGATGACGGTGTCATTTATCTAAACATCAGTGATGGAGAAAGTAAGTTAGGTATGTTGCCTTCTTTGGCGTTTTGGAAAAGCAGTTCAGCGAGTGTTTATCTTGTTAGTTTTGATGAGTATTCCGACGGTGTTGCTGTAGAAGTGCAGAATAAAGATGGTGTGCCGGTTAATGATGAGGTTTCTAAAAAGATTTACGCCGATTTATTAAGAAAACTAACGCAGTGAGATTTGCCTCCCTGGGCAGCGGTAGCCGAGGGAATTCGACCCTCGTTCAACAAGGTAATACCTTGTTGATGATTGATAATGGCTTTTCGATAAAAGAAACCGATAAGCGAATGCAGCGGCTTGGCGTATTGGGCAGTCAGGTGAGTGCGATTCTTGTCACGCACGAACACGCAGACCACCTGGGCGGTGTTGCGCGGTATGCGCGACGCTATGATATTCCTGTGTGGGCGAGTCATGGCACGGCGGCGATGATTAAGAAGCTGGATTCTGTGCAATGTTTTAACAGCCATCAGGCCTTCAGTTTAGCTGACTTTATAATCGAACCGGTGTTAGTGCCGCATGATGCACGTGAGCCGACACAGTTTGTATTTCAATCAGATGGTATGAGATTCGGGGTGATGACGGACACAGGTTCAATAACTCAACACATGCTGGATGCACTAAGCGATTGCGATGCCTTGTTGTTAGAGTGTAACTATGACCATGATATGTTGGTTAACGGTCCTTACCCTGAGTCGTTAAAACGTCGGGTATTGGGTGATTGGGGACATTTGGATAATCAGCAAGCGATTGCCTTATTGCAAAAGCTTGATACAGAAAAACTGCAACATTTGGTGCTGGCCCATGTCAGCGAAAAGAATAATAGCCATGAACTCGTTTTAGACAGCGTGAGCAGGGCAATTCAATGTGACCGAGCGTGGCTACAAGTTATCGATCAGGATGACGGCTTGGCTTGGTGCAACCTAGACTAAACATTAAAAGTAAAGAGACTCTACATGCTTGAACTTATTGGCAGCACAGCATTATCTGCTTTTCGCAAACAACGATTATTAAAAAAAATCACTCAAGTCGTTCCGCAAGTAAGCGATATCAGTGCGGAATATATTCATTTTTCCGATCTGCTTGAAGCATTAAATGATGCCGACCTAGCTAAACTTAAGCGCGTACTAACGTACGGCCCGGAAAGTGATGCGATTGCTCGTGCAGGCACTCGTTTATTGGTGGTGCCGCGAGCCAGCTCTATATCACCGTGGTCAAGTAAGGCAACGGATATTGCTCAGCATTGTGGGTTAACTCAAGTTAAACGTTTAGAACGTGGCGTTGCCTATTACGTGCAAGGCGAGCTGGATGAGCAGGAACTTGAGAAAGTAGCTAACTTGTTACATGATCGAATGACTGAGCGCGTGTTGCGGAACAATCAACAACCGAACGATATGTTTGTTCAAGCAGACCCCGGTTTGTTAGCGTCTGTGGATATTTTAGGCGAAGGTAAAGAGGCATTAATTAGTGCGAATCAATCAATGGGGCTTGCCTTGTCGCTCGATGAAATTGATTATTTGGTCGATAGCTTTCAAGCACTTAGTCGTAACCCAAACGACATTGAATTAATGATGTTTGCGCAAGCTAACTCAGAACATTGTCGTCATAAAATATTCAATGCCGATTGGATAGTGGATGAGCAGGCGCAAAGCGAAACTTTGTTCGGCATGATTAAGAACACCGCTAAACACAGCCCTAAAGGCATTATTTCTAAATATAGCGATAACGCAGCGGTGGCCGAAGGCAGTGATGCGGATGTGATGATTCGTGACCCGCAAAGCCGTTCGTACCATTTTGTAGAAGAGCACGTGCCGTATTTAATGAAAGTTGAAACGCACAACCACCCAACGGCTATTTCACCTTACCCAGGTGCGGCCACGGGGTCTGGTGGTGAAATACGTGATGAAGGCGCGACAGGAAAAGGTTCGCGTACTAAAGCAGGGTTAACCGGCTTTACGGTGTCGCATTTGAACATTCCTGGCTTTCAACAGCCTTGGGAGCAGAGTATTGGCAAACCGGAGCGTATCGCATCGGCGTTAGACATTATGCTGGAAGGCCCATTGGGCGGCGCGGCGTTTAACAATGAATTTGGTCGCCCCAATTTAACCGGTTACTTCCGTACTTTTGAGCAAAATGTCCCCAACAGTAACGGCACTCAAGCTCGTGGTTACCATAAGCCGATTATGTTAGCGGGTGGTGTGGGGTCAGTACGGCCCATGCACGCGTTAAAGAATGGCATTGCGCCGGGTTCCCCTATTATTGTGTTGGGTGGCCCCTCTATGTTGATTGGTTTGGGCGGTGGAGCGGCATCATCACAAACATCCAGCGAAGGTTCTGAAGATCTAGATTTTGCCTCTGTACAGCGCGAGAATCCAGAAATGCAACGTCGTTGCCAAGAAGTGATTGAAGCCTGCAACGCAATGGGCGATAACACGCCGGTTATTTCAATTCATGATGTGGGCGCGGGTGGTTTATCCAACGCCGTACCAGAAATTATCCACGATTGGGATTTGGGCGGGCGTTTCGAATTACGTGATATTTTATGTGCAGATAGCAGCCTATCGCCCATGCAAATTTGGTGTAACGAATCGCAAGAACGATATGTTATCGCGCTAAAAGCAGATCGTTTAGAAGAATTTAAACAGCTGTGCGCGCGTGAACGTTGTTTGTATGCGCACATTGGTGAAGCGACAAAAGAAGAACAATTGGTATTGAACGATAGCTTGTTCGACAACCAGCCGATAGATTTACCGATGTCGTTATTGTTCGGTAAGCCGCCGAAAATGGAACGCGCAGTGACCCGCGTTGAAAGTAATGTGCCGGCATACAAAACAGATGGTATTGATTTAAAACAAGCGGCATACCAAGTGCTGCAGTTCCCAGCGGTTGGCGACAAGTCGTTCTTAATTCATATTGGCGACCGTTCTGTGACAGGCCTAGTTGCGCGTGATCAAATGGTCGGCCCATGGCAAATTCCTGTAGCCGATGTAGCGGTTACCAGCAGTGGGTTTAATCACAGCACAGGCGAGGCGATGTCGTTGGGTGAACGGACGCCGTTGGCGTTGATTGATGGACCGGCATCAGGCCGTATGGCGATAGGTGAAGCGTTAACAAACTTAGCCGCCTCCAATATTAAAAGCTTAGATGAAGTCTGCTTGTCAGCTAACTGGATGGCAGCGTGTGGAGAAGCGGGTGAAGATGCCAGCTTATTCGACACCGTAGAAACAGTCGGCATGGAGTTATGCCCAACCTTAGGTTTGGCTATTCCTGTTGGCAAAGACTCCATGTCAATGAAGATGGCGTGGAAAGAAGCGGGTGAAGAAGGCGCTATTGAAAAGTCAGTTAGCTCTCCATTGTCTTTAATTATTACCGCGTTTTCGCCGGTAAAAGATGTACGCAAAACCTTAACGCCGCAGTTAAAAGTCGATGTAGATAACAGCCTGATTTTAATTGATATGGGCGCGGGAAAAAACCGTATGGGTGGTTCGGTGTTGGCTCAAACCCAACAAATGATGGGTGAGCAAGCGCCAGACTTAGATGATGCCGCTCTATTTAAAGCATTTTTCAACACCCTTCAGCAGTTAAACGAACAAGGTAAGTTAATGGCTTACCATGACCGCTCAGATGGCGGCTTGTGGGCAACGCTGTGTGAGATGACCTTTGCTGGCCGTTGCGGCGCAATGATTGAGATAGAAGGCGATGTATTAAGTACCTTGTTTAATGAGGAACTTGGTGCAGTTATTCAGGTGGATAAAGACGATGAGGCGGCAGTGCTTGAGGCGTTTAAGGCTCAGGGTTTGGCGCACTGTACTTCGGTGATTGGCACGGCGTACACATTCCAACGAATCATCGTGACAAAGTCTGGGAAAACAATACTGGAAGAGTCGCGTGCTGATTTACAGCAAGCGTGGTCAGAAACCTCGTACAAGCTTCAGTCGCTAAGGGATAACCCAAACTGCGCGCAGCAAGAATTTGATCGCATTCGAAATAATGACGATGCGGGTTTATTTGCAGAACTAAGTTTTGATGCGAGAGATAATATTGTTAAAGAGTTAAATACTTTAAATACGCGTCCCAAAGTCGCTATCTTGCGCGAACAAGGCGTAAATGGCCATGTTGAAATGGCGGCAGCGTTTGATAAAGCGGGTTTTGAATCGGTTGATGTGCACATGAGTGAATTGATATCAGGTAAAAGAGACTTGTCTGACTTTGTCGGTTTAGCTGCTTGCGGTGGCTTCTCGTATGGTGATGTTTTAGGCGCGGGTGAAGGTTGGGCAAAGTCTATTTTGTTGAATGAACAAGCGCGAACAACGTTCAGTGACTTCTTCAACCGTACCGATACCTTTGGCTTAGGTGTGTGTAACGGTTGCCAAATGTTATCTAATTTACGTGAACTGATACCGGGTGCGCAAGCATGGCCGCATTTTGTAAGAAATGAGTCTGAGCAGTTTGAAGCGCGTGTTGCGATGGTGGAAATTCAAGCTTCACCTTCAATATTACTGTCAGGTATGGAAGGATCGCAAATGCCGGTAGCTGTTGCCCATGGTGAAGGCCGAACAGAATTTAAGAATAACCAAATCGGCGGTCATATTGCCTTAAGGTATATTGATCACGACGGTGAGGTCACAGAACAGTTCCCGTTTAACCCCAATGGCTCAGCGCAAGGCATCACCGGTTTAACCACCGATGATGGTCGCTTTACCATTATGATGCCGCACCCAGAACGTTGTTTCAAAACGGTACAAAACAGTTGGTCGCCCGAAGAATGGGGTGAAGATGGCGCCTGGTTAAGGATGTTTAGAAATGCACGGAAGTGGGTGGGCTAACGCGACAGCTCAATTGTTATAGGCCTTTTAAGCGCTGTTGATATTCTTCTTCAGATATCTCGCCGCGCTCTAATCGATGTTTGAGTGATTTGATAATCACTTCTTTAGGCGCAGGACTTTTTTTGCTTTTCCTGTTCGCCCATTGAACAGCTAAAAAGATGCCGCCGATGGCGCTGCCCCAAAAAGCGAACATTGCCCATACGCCAAAACTATCTAAGGCAAACATGTTCAGTTGGAGTGGATTGCTGATGGGTAGAATGCATTGAGGTCAGGTTGCGTTTAATTGCCAATAGTGATTTGATTTTTGCCGTTTTTTTTAGACTGATATATAAGGGTTATTAACCCGCTTAACAACGTTATCTTTGCTTAAGTACCCCATGACGCCGGTGCTTGTTAACGGTTTCCAGTGCTTCTTTGTGCGAATCATGTCATCGCCAAGATAGCCAAATGGCTTTTCGATGGTCTGATTCCAAGGGGTTATCTCTCGCTGGTTGTTAATCGGAAACGTTGGGGTCGCAACACCGTCCAACACGCTGGATACTCTTAGTGTATTGGCTGACGATGTTTTTATCTGTACTTATATTTAATTGTCTAACCAAGCTGTTAGCGATTATGCGCCTAACAATGACAGAATCAAACTTGAAGCGTTATTTTGTCATAACAAAGCGTGGCAGTGTTTAAATTTTTTGCCGCTAAAACACCAACACGGCTGATTTCTTTTCAGCTTAAAATCGATTGCTGTTATGCGAGGGCTGCCGTCTAGGTAAAACCATTGGCCATTTTCTTTAATGAATGAGGAGGTTTCTCGCAGTTCAAAAAACTGGCTGTTTTCATTGAAAATGGCCGAAAATTCCACACTTCCTTGGTTGTCCGTTTCTAGACCTTGTTGCGTATGCTGAAGGGTTAATTTAACCCAGCTGGTTTTGTGGCTACTCGTTTCTAGTTCTGCTAAGTCGTTGGGTTGATGCTTGCTTGGATGGAGGGTGTCGATTAAATACTTGAATTTATGTAAACAAAACGCTGTGAAACGTGAGCGCATCAGTTGCTCAGCAGTATTGGCTGTTGCCAGCTTACCCAAGAAAGGTTTGCAGCACTGTGCAAATGGTTTAGCGGAACCACAACGGCACAATGTGTCACTCATAGCTAATGTCTGTAATGACATACGTGATACGGCCAGCAGGTGTGGTGACGCTCACTTCATCATCTAATTGTTTTTTGAATAAGGCCCTTGCAACGGGTGAATCCATGCTGATGTAGTGAGTTTGATGATCTATTTCATCGGGGCCAACGATGCGATAGGTTGTTTCTTTTCCAGTATCATCTTCCAGCGTCAAGGTGGCAGAAAAAAACACCTGCTCGAGGTTGCCGGGTTTTTCAGAGATAACTTGAAGGTTGGGTAGGCGTTTTTGTAGATAATGAATGCGCCAATCGAGGCCGCGTAATTCTTTTTTTCGGTAGATGTATTCAGCATTTTCGGAGCGGTCACCTTCTGCCGCAGCTGCGGATAAGGCGGCTACAACCACGCGCCTTTTGCTCCAGAGGACTTTTTCTTCGGCTTGTAACACCTCAAAGCCTTGCTGAGTAATATACGGCGATTTTGGTGGAGCGGGTGGGCGGTAACGACTCATCAGTTAAATTGTGTTAAATTTCGTTGTTCATAATTATAAGTCACTAGCATGTTAAAGATACCGCAAAGAGAAGGCGAACGCCCGCAAACAACCAGCACCAACCCGCATGAACAATTAACCCAAAACCCAAGTGCTGAGTGGCATGAACGTTTTAAAGCCAAATTGTTTTGTTTTGATGAGGTCCGTCGTCGCCCGAGTATTATTTCTGTACCCGGCGCAGAAGCGTTGTGGCTCAATGAAAATCAGGCCTGTAACTGTGCCAATGGTTTTATGATTGGCCGCGAGTTTGCCCACGTTCATCCGGCGTACGATGGCAGCTTGCATATGGCCTTATCAGAAGCGGATTTTCAGCATGTAATTGACCAACAATGGGGCGAGCAACATCCGCTAGCGGGTAGGGGGGCGATTCCGCATAGCATTGCCTTGGTGTATGGTCCACGAAATGATGAAGAAATAGACACGGTGTTGAGCATCGTACAAGCATCGCTAGACAATGCGTTAAAAACAGATGGGAGTAGTGATGACAAGTAAGGCGTTAGAAATGGGCGATATCATTGAGAAAAACCCCTTAGGCGCTTTTCAAAAATGGGTGATGTTCTTTTGTGCCTTAGTAATTGTTTTTGATGGCTTTGATGTATTAGCGATTGCCTTTGCCGCGCCCGCGTTGAGTGCTGCACTGGAGATCCCCAAAAGTGAGTTGGGTTATATATTCTCAGCAGGTTTAGTGGGCATGATGATAGGCGCATTGGTGTTGGGGCCCGTGGGAGATAAATATGGCCGACGGTATGCGGTGATAGGCAGTGTTTTAGTCTTTGGTTTATGTACATTACTGACGGGTATTATAGAAACATATAATGAATTGCTCACTTTGCGATTTTTAACGGGACTGGGCTTAGGTGGTGCTATGCCGAATGCAACCGCACTAATGACTGAGTATGTATCGAATCGCCACCGCAATGTGGCCATCGCGGTTATCTTTTTAGGTATGCCAATTGGTGGTATTACTGGTGGTTTGTTGGCGGGGCAAATTATTCCAGTGTTCGGCTGGTCATCG
>DUCA01000182.1:935-13530 GCA_012960055.1 Cycloclasticus sp. | reverse complement strand
GCACCGCTCAGAAGCTAGATAAATTAGGTATGCGTGGCTCAAACACCTGTGAATTGGTGTTTGAAGATTGTGAGATTCCAGAAGAAAACGTACTTGGCGAAGTTAACGAAGGCGTTAAAGTATTAATGAGCGGCCTCAACACAGAACGCATGGTGTTATCGGGCGGTCCTATCGGCATTATGCAAGCGGCAATGGACATTTGTTTACCGTACATTCACGAACGCAAACAGTTCGGCAAACCCATCGGCATGTTCGAATTAATGCAAGGCAAAATGGCTGATATGTACGTCGCACTGCAATCAAGTCGTGCGTTTGCTTACCGCGTTGCTGAACAATACGACAAAGGCAATGATTCAAGAAAAGATGCCGCTGGTTTGCTGTTATTTACCTCCGAAAATGCCGTCAAAGTAGCGTTAGAAGCAATTCAAACATTGGGCGGTAATGGTTACATCAATGAGTTCCCTACCGGACGTTTATTGCGTGATGCCAAACTTTACGACATTGGTGCGGGAACGAATGAAATTCGCCGCATGCTAATTGGCCGAGAGCTTTTTGAAGACACGAAATAACGGCCTTATAAAATGAGTTCAACGTCTGTTGTTATTGTGGCTGCTAAACGCACGCCTCAAGGTTCTTTTCAGGGGCAATTTTCTTCTTTAAGTGCATCTGATTTAGGCGCTTACGCGATACGCTCTGCTTTGGATGCAGCTATGTTGACAGCCGAAGCAATTGACAGCGTACATATGGGCTGCGTACTGTCAGCGGGTCAAGGGCAAGCGCCTGCACGACAAGCCGCTTTAAAAGGTGGGCTTTCACTATCTACTCCGTGTAATACCGTCAACAAAATGTGTGGTTCTGGCATGCAAACGGTGATGTATGGTTATAACGAAATCATGTCGGGCGAGTCTAGCTGCGTGATTTCCGGTGGTATGGAATCAATGACAAACGCACCCTATTTACTGACTAAAGCGCGCGGTGGACAAAAAATGGGCAATGGTGAGATGCTAGACCATATGTTTTGTGATGGCTTAAAGGACGTAAAGCACGGCAAACTGATGGGCAGCTTTGCAGAAATGTGTGCTGAGAAATTCGACTTTACCCGTGAGCAACAAGATGACTTTGCTATTGCATCACTACAACGCGCGGGTCAGGCAATTCAGTCAGGCGCTTTTGATAACGAAATAACTCCCGTCACAGTTAAGTCTCGAAAAGGTGAAGCAACGTTTGCTGTGGACGAGCAGCCGGGTAATGCCGTTTTGGATAAAATAAGGAGCCTACGCCCTGCTTTCAAAAAAGATGGTACGGTTACCGCTGCTAATTCCTCTTCAATATCCGATGGCGCTGCCGCTTTAGTTTTAATGAATGCCGATGACGCTAACAAGCAGAGATTAAAACCATTGGCTAACATTACTGCGCAGACAACCTATGCGAATGACCCAGATTGGTTTATCACCGCGCCCATTTATGCCATTGAAAAGCTCCTTAAAAAATGTGATTGGCAACTGGCTGATGTTGATTTGTTTGAAATAAATGAAGCGTTTGCCGTGGTCACTATGGCCGCTATTAAAGAGCTAAATTTAGACCCCAACAAAGTTAATGTAAACGGCGGCGCCTGTGCTTTAGGCCACCCTATTGGCGCATCGGGTGCGCGTATTATCGTCACACTCGTTCATGCATTAAAAAACAGTGGTCTTAGTAAAGGCATTGCTGCACTTTGCATTGGCGGCGGCGAAGCAACTGCCATCGCCATTGAAATAATTTAGAAGAAAACAAAATACTTATGCGACATATCCCCTCAAAAATAGAAACAGCATCGGCTTACTTTAAAGACAACGTCGAGCAAATGACATCGTTAGTCAGTGAAATGAAGCAACGGATACAGACGGCTTCACTAGGTGGTAGCGAGCGTGCTCGAGCCAAGCACATTGCTAGAGATAAGTTATTGCCCAGAGACCGGGTCAAAGCGTTACTTGACCCTGGCAGCCCGTTTTTAGAACTGTCACAATTAGCGGCATTTGGTATGTACGACGACGATGCACCAGCCGCTGGCATTATCACCGGTATTGGCCGTGTTCATGATACTGAAGTGATGGTTGTGGCTAACGATGCTACCGTTAAGGGCGGTACGTATTACCCACTTACTGTAAAAAAGCACCTCCGCGCACAAGAAATTGCCCGTGAAAACCGTTTGCCATGTATCTATTTAGTTGATTCAGGAGGCGCATACTTACCTTTACAGCATGAGATATTCGCAGACAAAGAACACTTTGGCAGAATATTCTTCAACCAAGCCAATATGTCGGCGATGGGCATTCCGCAAATCGCTGTCGTCATGGGTTCTTGTACGGCTGGTGGCGCCTATGTGCCCGCCATGTGTGATGAGTCGATTATCGTAAAACAACAAGCTACCGTTTTTTTAGCAGGCCCACCGTTAGTAAAAGCAGCAACAGGCGAAGAAGTCAGTGCCGAAGAATTAGGTGGCGCAGAAGTGCATTGTAAGCAATCAGGCGTTACTGATCATTTAGCCGAAGACGATAGTCATGCATTATCCATTGCTCGCGATATTGTGTTGCACCTGAATCGTAAAAAAGACTTACCTGTAAAAGTGCGCGAAACAAAGGAGCCGCTTTACCCATCGTCGGACCTACTCGGCATTATCCCTAAAGACGCTAAACAACCGTTTGATATTCGTGAAGTGATTTCGCGTTTGGTTGACGGCTCCGAGTTTCATGAATTTAAACCGTTATACGGCAGCACATTAGTCTGCGGGTTTGCGCATTTACACGGCTACCCTGTGGGTATTATTGCTAATAATGGCATCTTGTTTTCAGAATCGGCGCTTAAAGGCGCGCACTTTATTGAGCTGTGTAACCAACGCAAAATCCCACTGATTTTCTTGCAAAACATTACTGGGTTCATGGTCGGCAAAAAATACGAGCACGAAGGTATCGCTAAAAATGGCGCGAAAATGGTGACTGCCGTGTCCTGCGCTAGCGTGCCTAAATTCACTGTTATTGTTGGTGGCTCATATGGCGCTGGTAACTACGGCATGTGTGGCCGTGCCTTTGGTGCTCGCATGGTATGGACTTGGCCAAATTCGCGTATATCGGTTATGGGTGGTGAGCAAGCGGCCTCTGTATTAGCGACGGTCAAACGTGATAATTTTGATCGCAAAGGTGAGGACTGGTCTAGCGAAGATGAAGAAGCCTTCAAACAGCCTATTCGTCAAGAATATGAAAAGAACGGCAACCCCTACTTCGCCACTGCACGACTTTGGGATGATGGCATTATTGACCCGCGCGACACACGTAAAGTGTTGGGCTTAGCAATTGCTGCGTCCATGAATGCGCCGATTGAAAAAACAAACTACGGCATCTTTAGGATGTAGGTTAAGAATATGTTTAAAAAAGTATTGATAGCAAATCGTGGTGAAATCGCTTGTCGTGTGATTTCAACCCTAAAGAAAATGGGCATTATCAGTGTTGCGGTTTATTCCGATGCTGATCGTCATGCGCGACATGTAAAACTCGCTGACGAAGCCTATTATATTGGTGGTTCTCGCCCTGATGAGTCCTACTTAAAAGCAGACACGCTCATCGAGTTAGCACAGCGTATTGGTGCTGAAGCCATTCACCCTGCCTACGGCTTTTTATCTGAGAACAGTGACTTTGCACGCGCCTGCCCCGCGGCGGACATTACATTCATTGGCCCCTCTGCTGACTCGATTGAAAAAATGGGCGCTAAAGATGCCGCTAAATCATTAATGGAAGTAGCCAATGTGCCCGTTGTGCCCGGTTATCACGGCAAAGAACAAGGCGCCGAGCACCTTAAGCATGAAGCCGAGAAGGTGGGCTACCCCTTATTAATTAAAGCCGTATCCGGTGGGGGCGGCAAAGGCATGCGCGTGGTGCATTCCGCTGAAGAGTTTAACGATCTTTTGGATGCTGTGATGCGCGAAGCACTCAATGCGTTTGGCGATGACCGTGTATTACTCGAACGTTACATTGGCAAACCACGCCACATTGAATTTCAAGTGTTTGGCGACACGCACGACAACTACGTACATTTGCACGAACGTGAATGTTCTTTGCAGCGGCGCCACCAAAAAATTATTGAAGAAACGCCATCACCCTTCTTAGATGAAAAAACTCGCCAAGCAATGGGCGTTGCTGCAGTGAACGCCGCGCGCGCCATTCAGTATGAAGGCGCAGGCACTATTGAATTTATTGTTGGCGAAGACCGCTCTTTCTACTTCATGGAAATGAATACACGCCTTCAAGTAGAACACCCTGTTACTGAAATGGTGACTGGACAAGATCTCGTTGAATGGCAATTACGCGTGGCAGCAGGCGAACCGCTACCACTTACTCAAGAGCAAATTACCAGCACTGGGCATTCGTTTGAAACACGTTTATACGCCGAAAACCCAAATAACTTGTTCTTGCCTTCTACCGGCAAGTTACAGCACCTTGTTTTCCCTGAAGCGAATGAGCATTGCCGAGTTGAAACAGGCGTAAGCCAAGGCGATACCATCAGCATTTTTTACGATCCGATGATTGCAAAGCTCGTTGTTTGGGGAGAAAACCGAGAAGTCGCTCGAACCCGCTTGGTTCAAGCTTTGGGCGAAAGCGGCATTATGGGTGTTGAAAACAACATTGCTTTTCTTGAAACCTTGGCAAACCACCCTGATTTCATCAACAATAATATCGATACGCAATATATTGATGCAAAGCTCGATAGCTTGCTTGCAAACAGCGAAGTCGAATTACCACAAGCTGTGTTGCTTGCGGCCAGTGTTCGCCTTCTGTTGGATGAGCAAAAGTCAGTCTCTGACATGGCCGCACAATCTTCTGAGGTTAATTCGCCGTGGTTTGATACCACAGGCTGGCGCCTTAATGGCCAAAGTGAACGCAATCTATACTTCAAATATAACGACGGTGACGACATTGAAATCGTCGTCACTGAGCACGAAAGTCATTTTATTTTCCACTTAGACAATGACCTAGAAGTGCTATTAGACGAATCCAATGGCTCAGCGATTCGCTTACAAATAAATAATAGCTGGCAACGATTTAATATCCTCAAACACGGCGATGAACTTATCATCTCTTGGAAAAATCGCTGGTACCCACTAACGGTTATTAATCCGTTTGAACCCCACCTATCTAGCTCAGGAATGGCGAGTAGTATCATTGCGCCCATGCCTGGAAAGTTGCTAAAAGTCTTTGTTAAACAAGGTGAATCAGTTAGTGAAAACCAACCCTTGGCAATCCTTGAAGCCATGAAAATGGAACACACGCTCACTGCCCCTTTCAATGGTGTTATTAAAGATGTATTCCATGTCCAAGATGCCTTTGTCGAAGCTGACGCAACCTTAATCACCTTTATGGAGCCAGAGTAAACCGTGACAGCGTATCCAGAATCTATCCGCATTGTTGATGTGTCGCCTCGTGATGGTTTACAAAACATCAAACAAAACGTATCCACAGCGGATAAAGTCGGGCTTATCAACCGGCTACAACAAGCGGGTGTTAACAACATTGAAGTCGCCAGCTTTGTCAGCCCAAAATGGGTGCCGCAAATGGCCGATGCAGCCGATGTGCTTGCTCAACTAGACTTAAATAACGGCATCAATTACGCCGTCTTAACACCTAATCTAAAAGGCGTGGGACGCGCACTAGATTGTGGCGTTAACGAAATTGCCGTTTTCTCAGCCGCATCAGAAAGCTTCACCCAAAAAAATACCAATTGCTCTATCGATGAATCGTTAAAACGTATTGAAGAGCTAATGCGCCCTGCTATTGAACAAAACGTTCGTGTTCGCGGTTATGTGTCTTGCGTGTTGGGTTGCCCTTATGATGGTGATATCGCCGCTGAAAAAGTGGCCGACGTGAGCCAAGCGTTAATTGACTTAGGTTGTTACGAAGTCTCATTGGGTGACACCATTGGTATCGGCACACCCCTAAAAGCTAAAGCGATGCTCGATACCGTTCTTAGCAAAATTTCAGCTGACAAAATAGGCTTACATTTCCATGACACACGCGGACAAGCCTTAGCAAATTTACTGGCTTGCCTAGAATACGGTATCGCCAGTATTGATGCGTCTGTCGCTGGATTAGGCGGCTGCCCTTATGCCAAAGGCGCATCAGGCAATGTTTCAACCGAAGACGTGGTGTACATGCTGCAGGGTATGGGTATTGAAACCGGCATTAACCTTGAAAAACTCGCCGCCGCTGGTCATTACATTACTCAACAACTGGGCATTACAAATAATAGCCGTGTCGGTAGTGTTATCCAATAGTGCTTCAGTTAAAAAACTTTTCACACCGTCAGGGTGTCCACTGTTCAAGTACTGCGATCGGTGACATTGCACGATTTGATGGTATTGAATTAAGTGAACCGATGGTTTTTGGCTTAGGTGAAGGGCTCGGTTTTGTTTATTACGAAGATGAAGCGCTGTCACCCGTTTCTCGCTTTAATGGCCGCGCAAGTAATTTTGAAGAAAAGTTTTACCAACGTATAGAAACGCCACTTTCATGGCAGGGTTCGTGGCAGGCATCGACCATCGCCGATTCTATCCGGAACAATAGACCTATCATTGCTAAAACTTCAATAGCTGGCCTACCCTATTACCAACCAGCCGATTTTTTTGGTCATGGCGTTTTAGTGGTTGGTTTAGATGAGAATGCTGAACAGGTGGAGATTGCTGAGTCGTTTTCTGAAGAATTACAACACATTTCAATTGCACAATTTAAACAAGCGGTTGCTGGTAATTACCCGCCTTTCATGACGGCATATTCGTATACAAGCGCACCTGAAATGCGTTTTTCCCCATCATCTGACATGATTAAAGATTCAATTACAGCAACTTTGAAGAGCTTGCTTTCTGCTGATCATGCGCTAGAAGGTGTTGCTGCAATGGAACGGGCAATAGAAGCGATTCCCCAATGGGCACAGACCAAAGACTGGCAGTGGCATGCGCGATTTGCTTATCAGTCCATTGAAAAGCGTGGAACAGGTGGTGGTAACTTCCGGTTTCTTTACGCTGACTTTATCAAAGAAACTTACCGTTACCTTCCCCGCTTAAGAAATTGCAATGCCGATATTGCCTTCAGAGAATCAGCCGAACAATGGCAGGCGCTCGCCCACATTTTCAAAACCATTTTTATCAAGCAAGAACCAGAAGGCTTTATAGCGGCGGCCGCCCAACTCAAACACATTAAAAAATTAGAAGTCACACGCTGTAAAACTATTCTAAAAACGATTTAACAATATGAATAAACAACTCTGGACACCCTCTCAGTCTCGTATCGAGAGCTCACAAGTTTGGCAGTTTGCCCAAACCGTTAATGAACGCTATGACCTTTCTCTTAATTCTTACAGCGAGCTGTATGACTGGTCTATCAACAATATTCCAGTATTTTGGCAAAACATTTGGGAGAGTAGCGACGTCATTCACTCTACGCCTTATTCATCGGTTGTTGATGATATTCATAAAATGCCTGGCGCGACGTGGTTTACCGATTCACGCTTAAACTTTGCGGAAAATTTACTGCGCTTTCGTGATGATCTAACCGCGGTGCATTTTTGGGGCGAAGAGCAAATTAAAACACAGCTCAGCTACGCAGAGCTTTACACAGAAGTTGAAAAGCTAGCACATAGTCTACGCGAAATGGGCCTAACAAAAGGTGACCGCGTAGCCGCGTTTATGCCAAACGTACCGGAAACCCTCATCGCTATGTTGGCAACGGCAAGCATCGGCGCTGTTTGGTCGTCCACCTCACCCGACTTTGGCATTAAAGGCGTGCTGGATCGCTTTCAACAAATTAATCCCAAGGTGGTGATTGCTGCTGATGGCTATTTATACGGCGGCAAGTACATTAATACGCTGGATAAACTGAATGCCATTATTGAGTTCCTACCCTCTGTTGAGGTGGTTGTGGTTGCAAAGTACGTTGAGAAACCTGAATTATCGAACATCAACAACGCAATCTTTTGGGATGACTTTTTAGCCAAAGAACCAGCTCCGTTAGCCTTCGAACAATTGCCTTTCGATCACCCGTTGTACATCATGTATTCATCCGGCACCACCGGTTTACCTAAGAGTATCGTTCACTGTGCGGGCGGTGTTCTCCTTCAGCACCTTAAAGAGCATAAGTTACATGCCGATATGAGCCGCGATAAAACGCTTTTCTATTTCACCACCTGCGGTTGGATGATGTGGAACTGGTTAGTATCCGGCCTTGCGACCGGCGGCGCTATCGTACTGTTTGATGGTAACCCATTAAAACCAGATACCAGTATCTTGCTAAAAATGATTGATGAATTAGGCATCAATATTTTTGGCACCAGTGCCAAGTACATCGATACGCTGGAAAACATGGGCATAACGCCCAAACAACTGTCCCAATTCCCATCACTCGAAACGATTCTTTCAACCGGCTCGCCCTTGTTAGAAAAAAGCTTTGATTACGTTTACCGAGACTGGAAAGACGATGTGTTGTTAGCGTCAATTTCCGGCGGTACTGATATTGTTTCCTGTTTTGCTGGCGGCGTGCCTTGGCTACCCGTCCACCGTGGCGAATTACAATGCCGAATGCTCGGCATGAAGGTTGAGGCGCTCAATGAAAACGGCCAAGCCATCATTGGTGAAAAAGGCGAATTAGTCTGCAGCGCTGCGTTTCCTGTGATGCCTATTTATTTCTTAAATGATGAAGGCGGAAAAAAATACCACGACGCATATTTTGATGTGTACCCCAACATTTGGTGCCACGGCGATTATGTCGATATTAACGAGCACGGCGGCGTGCGCTTCTTTGGGCGTTCAGACGCCACTTTAAACCCTGGCGGCGTGCGCTTAGGTACGGCCGATTTATATCGTGTTGTTGAAGCGCTACCCGAGATTGTAGATTCCGTTGCCGTAGGCCAACGCTGGGATGGCGATGAACGCATCCTACTGTTTATTATCTTAAATGATGGCGCTGTGTTTAATGACGCATTACAAATCAGCCTTAAAAAGGCCATCAAAGACAAATGCAGCCCGCGTCATGTACCGGCGCTTATCATTCAAACAAATGCCATCCCCTATACATTAAGTGGCAAGAAAGTTGAATTGGCCATTAAAAAATTGCTTCATGGTGAAGAGGTTAAAAACAAAGACGCTTTATCTAACCCCGACAGCTTGGATTTTTATCAGCATTTAACATTCACTTAGAATATAAGTAAAAACTGATAAATGTCGCTAGTATAAATTTTAATTCACTTTAGAATAATCTTTTATCATAATAAAGGTGATGTCACATGGCAAGAAGGCAAGATAGATTAACCGTAGACGATGTAAACGGCGCTTGGGCAATTATTCCGACCCCAGCTATTGAAACAGGCGGCGATTGGCGTACAGAAGACAGCGTAGACTACGATGAAGTGGCCAAAGCTGTTGAAGGCTTAATCACCGCAGGCGTTGACGCCATTATGTGCCAAGGAACATTTGGTGAAGGTGCATCGCTTTCTTGGGAAGAAAAGAAGAAAATGATGGAAGTAATGGTTGAAACAGCCGCAGGCCGAGTCCCTGTGTTTGTTGGCGTTACCACCATGAATACCCGTGAAACTATTCGCCAGCTAAAACATGCTCGTGATATCGGCGCAGACGGCACCATGTTAGGCCTACCGATGTGGCAACAAATGGATGTACCTGGCGCGGTTCGCTTTTACCAGGACGTGGCGGAAGCTGTGCCTGAAATGGCTATTTGCGTTTACGCAAACTCTGAAGCCTTTAAATTTGACTTCCCCGCACCATTTTGGGCGCAAGTTGCTAATATTCCTCAGGTGATTACCTGCAAATACATCAATATTGGTCAATTGCATTTACATACATTGGTATCACGCAAAAAGATTCGTTTCTTGCCACTAGAATTTGATCACGCTGATGCTGCAAAAATGGACCCTGAATTCCACACTGCGTTTTGGTCACCTTGTGCCTGTACTGGCCCGGAATTAACCATTCATTGGCGTGACAGCGTTAGAGAGTCGGTTAAAACAGGTGATTGGAGTGTTCCCGACGCTTTATACGGACAAATGATTCCCGTGTTAGCCAACCTGTTCCCTCCAGGCGGCTTTGCTGAATTTTCACGTTACAACATCCAACTTGAAAAAGAACGCATTAACGCCGGTGGCTGGATGAAAGCTGGCCCTTGTCGTCCTCCTTACCAATCGGCCCCTGCGAATTATTTAGAAGGCGCAGCAAAAGCAGGTGCTGGCTGGGCTGAACTGACTAAAAAACTAGTTAATGGAACACTGTAAGTAACGCATTCAATTCATTGTTTTATAAAGGGTATGTGCATTGCACATACCCTTTTTTATTGAATCTTCACTTTCGCTAAGCCTTTCCAATCCGTGGTGTATTGGTTTGAACGATTAATTGGCACCGACTGCCAAAGTTTTTTATTACCAACCGCCGCCAGGGTTATGCTGTTATCAAAACGCTGGTTAATCTCGTCCAAGGTTTTCATTAGCATTTCACTACGCACATCTGCCGTTGTTGAAAACAAGTCTTGTTGTTTGGCCTTGCTGCCTTGTAAACACACTATATCGCCCAACATAACGCCGGCCTGCTGGTATTGATAGCCTGGCTTATAAATCGACGCCAATAATTGTTTCGTCATTTTCAATAACTCTCTACTGTCTTGTGTTGCCGAGGTTAGTTTGTAGCTCACCGACTTCGAATAGGCATTCGTACCATCAAACGGGCTGGTGCGTATAAACACCGTCACTTTACGCGCGAGCCCTTGCTGTGCTCGTAACTTCTCCGCTGCCCGTAGGCAAAACACACTCAGCGTTTGAGCAAGCTCATACTGATCAGTTAGTTTAGTTTTAAAGCTTCTGGAACAAATAATTTGTTGCTTTTTTTTTGCCGGCTCGGCAAATGGCATCATAGGCATGCCTTGAAGCTCCTTAACCGTTTTCGCCAAGGTGATGCTAAAGTTCCTCCGAATGGCACCAATGGATTGCGACTGTAAATCCCAAACGCTGTCTATACCAAGCGCATTAAGCCTTTCGGTTAAGCAGCGCCCTACCCCCCAAACTTCACCAACAGGAGTGATTTGCATAATCTTCTTACGTTTGACCACGTCGCTAATATCAACAACACTGCCTGTTTTAGGCCATTTCTTAGCAGCATAATTAGCTAATTTCGCCAAGGTCTTGGTTGGACCAATGCCCACACAAACCGGTATGCCTACCCATTGCCATAAACTCTTTTTTATTTCTAAACCTAATTCTGTGGCCCCTACACTTGCATGATCTAAATCAATAAAAGCTTCATCAATCGAATAAATTTCTGTAGCAGGTGAAAAAGCCGTCAAGCTGTGCATAATCCGCGCAGATAAATCTGCATACAAGGGGTAATTTGATGAGAACAGTTGAATACCATGCTGCTCAACAAGGTGCTTTACTTGATGAACGGGCACTGCCATTTTAATGCCTAAATCTTTCACTTCTTGGCTACGTGCAATGATGCAACCATCGTTATTGCTCAGCACAGCAACCGGCTTATTTCTTAAGTCTGGACGGAATAACCGTTCACAACTGACATAAAAATTATTGCAGTCAACAAGGGCTATATTTGCAGGCATTTGGGTGCAATTTCGACGATTTTAGACATTGTGGATAACGCTGGTTACCACGCCCCAAATAACCATATCGACTTCCCCTTCAAGCGGAATGTCGGGATAATTAGGATTCTCGGGCGCGAGTACCAGCTTACCTTCCTTAGAACGCAATCGCTTAACAGTTAGCTCGCCGTCTAAAGCGCAGACAACTATCTTACCCACACCGGGGTGTACTGAACGATCAACAACCAGCACATCGTCTGGGTGTATGCCCGCGCCCAGCATCGATTCGCCTTCTGCGCGAACAAAAAAAGTAGAGGCCGGCTTGTTAATCAGCAACTCATTAAGATCTAAGCGTTTTTCCACATAATCATCTGCTGGTGACGGGAAACCCGCGGAAACACTGACGCCATAGAAAGGTATAGATGGCACTGGGCTATCAAAGTCAGGGAAATAAACATCGGGGTGGTCTATATCTTTAGACGCCACTTGTTGCTTCTTATAGTCCAGCAATTCGATCACTGTTGCTAACAAACTTTCAGGAATTCTAACCGCTTTAGTGGACTCACCATACTTGGAGAAACCTTTCTTACGTCCCGCTCCCGCGCGTTCGCCGCCTCGATTTGATGTATCTTTAACCATAATAGAGCTCTCTTTAATCATTACTTTTGATTAGTGTACGCAATTCAAAAAGCAATGAAAAGAGCTTTTAAAGTTACCCACAGAATCTGTGGATAACTTTGTGCAAAAGTAACGTGAAATAAAAAAATTGGAGTGCAGGCTTGTACTTACAAAAACTGCTCAATCTTTGACCAAGTAAAATAAAAAGCGCCTTCAAAGTTATCCACGCATTCTGTGGGTAACTTTGTGTAAAAGTAGCGTGAAATAGGAAAACTGGAGTACAGGCTTGTACTTACAAACTCTGCTCAATGTTTAACCACATACACCCCCCCTGCTCAGTAATCTGTAACAATATGCTCTTGAACTCC
>DUCA01000182.1:0-735 GCA_012960055.1 Cycloclasticus sp. | reverse complement strand
GATTGGTATTGCTTGAACTCATCTAGGGTAACGAAATACGGCCCAATCGGTGCGAAGGTATCCGCACTCTTTCCCTTCAGCCATTGCCCGCTGCGGTGTTTTTGAAAATGCCGCTCAGACACATCAATACCCGTACAAAAACCCGCAAGATGTGCTTCCACCTCATCCTCCGTTATATATTTAGCCTGTTTGCCAATAATAACGACGAGCTCAATCTCCCAATCAACCTGTGTGGCGTTCTTGGGCCGTTCAATCGGGTCGAATGGGCCGTTTAAAGAACTAACGGCTTTGGTAAATAACACGGGCTCGTCCCGCTGCTTAGAGCCTGTCTCCTTAATGTGTTTATCATAATTGAGGCCAACGGCGATAATTTTGCCAGGGCTTAGCAAAGGCGCGCCAATCCGCTCGGGTTCTTCAATAATCGGTAAACTAGCAACCTCTATCTGTTTCAAAGCTTGCAAACCACCGCTTGCCAAAAAATCGGCAGAAATCACTTCGCAAACCCCCTCTAGAGAACGAATATTCTGTTCTGCATCAAGCAAACCCGGTTTTTCCTGCCCCTTTAATCCATAGTTCAATAATTTCATTTTAAACGTCCTTATAGGTTATTCAATAAAATCAAAACCAGCGCAATTAGTCGCATAGGGATGATAAGAGTAACCCATTGTGACGTTACATAAAGCGAATCAATGAGACAAAAAAACATTAATAACAAACTTAATCGATTCACCTTGT
>DUCA01000181.1 GCA_012960055.1 Cycloclasticus sp. | reverse complement strand
CGGCATCGGCTTGCATTTCGCCTTCCACTTCAATTTCAGGGTGTTCTGCATGAAGTATGCGAATAGCCTTTGCCGCTTTCTGTGCGTCTTCGTCCATGTCGCTGCCAAAGTTAGAGTGCGATAACATGGCGGCTTTAGGTGTCATGCCGAAGCGTTTCACGTAATGGGATGCTTGTACCGTAATAGCTGCCAATTCTTCAGCTGTTGGATGGCTGTTAACCATGGTGTCGCAGAAGAAAAAAACACCCTTAGGGACCGCAAGGGCATTGAGTGAAGCAATGGTTGCACCAGGCGTTTTATCCAAAATATCGCTTATATGTTCAAGGTGGCGGTGGTAGTTGCCAACCATGCCGCATATCATCGCATCCGCTTTGCCTAGCTGTACCAGCAGTGAGGCAAGCACCGTGTTTTTTGTACGCACATAGTTTTCAGCTAATGCGCGTGATACACCTTTCCGTTCTTTTGAGCGAAGGTATTCGGCCACACACTCACGGAAATGCGGGTTGCATTCTGGCTCGATAATTTCTACGTCCGTATCCATAGAAAAGCTCAGATCCAATCGGTCGATGTATTGTTTAATCTTTGTTTTACGGCCAATTAGAATCGGTTTCGCTAATTCTGCGTTTAGGATCTCTTGAACGGCGCGTAAAACCTTTTCGTTTTCGCCTTCGGCATACACCACGCGTTTGGGGGTTAATTTCGCCCGCTCGAAAATCGGTTTCATCAACATGCCAGAACGGTAAACATACCGTTCGAGCGTCTCTTTGTATTGTGCAAAGTCTTCAATAGGTTTGGTGGCAACGCCGCTGTCCATGGCTGCTTTAGCAACGGCTAAAGGAATGTCGATAATGAGGTTAGGGTCGAATGGTTGTGGGATTAAATACTCAGCGCCAAACACGGGCGTTTGTCCCGCGTAGCTACCAAAATCATTGTTCACGGATTTTTGTGCTAAGGCAGAAATTGCGTATATGCAGGCAAGTTTCATCTCTTCGTTAATGGTCGTTGCGCCTACATCGAGTGCGCCCCTAAAGATGTAAGGGAAGCACAAAACATTGTTCACCTGGTTCGGGTAATCCGAACGACCAGTTGCGATAATCGCGTCGTCTCTAACGGCTTTGATTTCTTCCGGTAAAATTTCAGGTGTTGGGTTGGCCAGTGCAAAAATAATCGGTGATGCCGCCATGCCTTTAACCATCTCCTGCGTCATCATGCCTGCGCGCGAAACGCCTAAGAAAATGTCAGCATCCACGGTGGCTTCGGCCAGTGTTCTCAACTCGGTTTTAGCCGCATAGCGTTGTTTACGCCCATCCATTCCAGCAGTTCGGCCGTCGTAAATAAGGCCTTTACTGTCGCTAACGAGAATGTTTTCTTGTTTAAGCCCCATTTCTACCAACATGTCTAAGCAAGCGATGCCCGCGGCGCCCGCGCCAGAGGCAACAAGCTTAACGTCTTCGATTTTTTTATTGGCTACTTTTAAGGCATTTAATATGGCCGCAGCCGTGATGATGGCAGTGCCATGTTGATCATCGTGGAAGACAGGAATGTCTATTTTTTCACGTAGTTTTTGTTCAATAAAAAAGCACTCGGGCGCTTTAATGTCTTCAAGATTGATGCCGCCAAATGTTGGTGCAAGGCTGGCGACGATATCGACAAATTTATCGGGGTCTGTTTCATTGATTTCGATATCAAAAACATCCACGCCGCCAAATTTCTTAAATAAAACGCCTTTGCCTTCCATTACAGGTTTTGATGCTAAGGGGCCAATGTTGCCTAAGCCTAAAACAGCGGTGCCATTGGTGATAACCGCAACAAGGTTACTGCGTGCGGTATACAGCGCGACAGTGGATGGGTCTTTTGCGATTTCGAGACAAGGTTCGGCAACGCCTGGGCTGTACGCCAGAGCAAGGTCGGTTTGGTTGCTTAGGGCCTTGGTCGCAACGACTTCAATTTTCCCTGGTTTGGGGTATTGATGGTAGTGGAGTGCGTTTTTTTTGAATGTGTCATTCATACAAATAATATTTAAAGTAGATAGAATGGAAGCAATGCATTGTGCGTTAAACTAACGAGCTATTAATGAGCGCTTGTTTTTTAACGAGGGTTTATGCAAATGTGATTTTATTAGAATCCTAACTATACATGAAAGCACTTGAAATAAAACAGCTGGTAAAACGTTACCGCAATGGCTTTGTGGCGCTTAAAGGCATTGACTTGGATGTGCAACAAGGCGATTTTTTTGCGCTGTTAGGTGCGAATGGGGCGGGCAAATCGACAACGATTGGTATTGTTGCCTCATTGGTCAATAAAACGTCTGGTTCAGTTCACGTGTTTGGGCATGATTTAGATAAGGAGCCTGAAGAGGTTAAACGTTGTATTGGTTTGGTGCCGCAAGAGTTTAATTTCAACCAGTTTGAAAACGTGTTTGATATTGTCGTCTCGCAAGCGGGTTATTACGGCATTCCCCGTAAAAAGGCGCTCGAACGTGCAGAGATATGTTTAAAGCAGCTTGAAATTTGGGATAAGCGAAATGTGGCGTCGCGAGAGTTATCGGGTGGCATGAAGCGTCGTTTGATGATTGCGCGGGCATTGGTTCATGAGCCTAAACTGCTGATTCTAGATGAGCCAACGGCTGGCGTTGATATTGAAATACGGCGTTCGATGTGGGCATTTTTTAAGAAAATAAACGCCGCCGGCACAACAATTATTTTAACCACGCATTATTTAGAAGAAGCGGAAAGCCTATGCCGACATATTGCCATTATCAACAAAGGCGAGGTGATTGAGAACACGGATATGAAAGGCTTACTTGCAAAATCCTCAGAAGAGATTTTTGTGTTGAATATAGACAGCTCTGTGGGGCTGATTCCCGTGATACCAGGTTGCAGTATTGAGGCTATAGATGAAACGACATGGCAAGTTAGTGTACAAAAAGAAGCGGGTATTCATGCGTTGTTTAACGAGCTGGCAGCGCTGGACATAAAAGTAACGGGTATTCGAAATGAGTCAAACCGGTTGGAGCAATTGTTCTTGAAGTTGCTAGCGCAAAAGGAGCGTAATAATGATTAGAAAAGAATATTTGATTGCTCTGCAAACGATTACTTACAAAGAAATTCGCCGGTTTCTGCGTATTTGGGTGCAAACCTTGCTGCCTTCGATTATTACCACTACGTTATATTTTCTAATTTTTGGCACACTGATTGGTTCAAGAATTGGTCAAATGAAGGGTTATGACTACATGGAGTTTATCGTGCCGGGCTTGATTTTGATGGCGGTGATCAGTAATGCGTATTCAAATGTAGTGTCATCCTTTTATGGTTCGAAATTTCAGCATAATATTGAAGAAATGATTGTTGCGCCAATGCCTGGCTGGGTGATTTTGATGGGTTATATTTCCGGTGGTGTTATGCGCGGGCTTATCGTGGGTGTCTTGGTTACTCTAGTGTCTTTATTTTTTACAGACTTAACGATAGCGCACCCTTTTATGATGATTATGGTGTTTTTACTAACCGGTATTTTGTTCTCGTCTGCGGGTTTTATTAATGCCGTGTATGCAAAAAGTTTTGACGATATTTCAATTGTGCCTACATTCGTGTTGACGCCATTAATCTATTTAGGCGGTGTTTTTTACTCGATAGACATGCTTCCCACGTTCTGGCAAAACGCCTCTTTGTTGAACCCGGTACTGTATATGATAGATGTGTTTCGATATAGCGTATTGGGTGAATCTGACATCCCTTTGCAGTATGGGCTCTTGGTTATTGGGTTATTTATCATATCGCTATTGGTTATAAGCTTAAGGCTTTTAAACAAAGGCGTGGGCATAAGAGACTAGTGTTGTTGGATTGAGTGTTGCGCCGCAATACTGTAGAATGCAGCGGATTATTGCCATGTGTTTGTATCGTGTGGTGATCAAATATTCAATTAATAAGAAGCCTAATCAATGAATCACTTTAATATAAAAAAGGGTTTGGACTTGCCTATTACAGGCGCGCCAGATCAAGTTATTTCAGAAGGTAATCAGGTTTCCAGCGTTGCCATCATTGGCAGAGATTATATTGACATGAAGCCGACCATGATGGTCAAAGAGGGCGATCGTGTGAAGCTGGGTCAGATTTTATTTACAGATAAAAAAACCGAAGGTGTGAATTTCACATCGCCTGGTTGTGGTGTTGTTAAAAGCATCAATCGAGGTGCAAAGCGTGCGCTGCGCACAGTGGTTGTCGAGTTAGACGGTGACGAACAGGTTGAGTTTGCTAAGTACTCTACTGATAAATTAGCCGGTCTTGATGCGGCGGACGTTGTTAAGAATTTAACCGAGTCTGGATTATGGGCGGCGTTTAAAACACGTCCATTCAGTAAGGTGCCTGCTCCGGCAACGAAGCCTGTTGCTATCCATGTGTCTGTTATGGACACGAATCCGTTGGCGGCTGACCCAAGTGTCGTGATTGCTGTTGATGCCGAAGCATTTAAAAACGGCTTGACTGTTTTATCCAGACTTACAGACGGTAAAGTGTATGTTAGTAAATCGGCGGGCATGGTCGTTGATGTACCTAGCATGGTTGAAGTGACTGAGTTTTCTGGTCCGCATCCGGCAGGTTTGTCCGGTACGCACATACATTTCATTAGCCCGGTTAGTGCAAACAAAATTGCCTGGACTATTGGTTATCAAGATGTGATTGCCGTTGGTAAATTGTTTACAACAGGTCATTTATGTGTCGATAGAATTGTCGCGTTGGCCGGCCCTAAAGTCACCAACCCAAGGTTGATTAAAACCAGGCTGGGTGCGGATACTGAAGAGTTGATAGCTGGTGAGGTTGATTCTGGTAAAATCCGTGTGATATCGGGTTCTATTTTATCAGGCAAGAAAGCGAATCATTGGGCGGCGTATTTAGGTCGCTATCACGTGCAGATTTCTGTGATTCAAGAAGGCCGTGATCGTCAATTATTGGGTTGGTTAAACCCAGCGGGTGAGAAGTTCTCATTTACCAATGCGTTGTTTTCAAGTTTTAACCGTAAGAAAAAAATGCCAATGGATTCGTCAGCACATGGAAGTCCACGTGCGATTGTTCCCATCGGCGTATTTGAAGGCGTGATGCCATTAGATATCCTGCCTACACAGTTGTTACGTGCATTAGTGGTAATGGATGTGGATACAGCTGAACAGTTGGGCGCGTTGGAGTTAGACGAAGAAGATTTGGCGCTATGTTCTTTTGTAGATTCAGGCAAACATGATTTTGGGACCGCGTTACGCAGTAACTTGTCACACATCGAGAAGGAGGGCTAATGTCTCGTTTAAGAAATTATTTAGATTCAATACACCCGCAATTTGCTAAGGGCGGGCCACTTGAAAAGTACTACGCCATTTATGAAATGGTGGATACGTTTTTATACACGCCGAAAGATGTAACAGCCGGTAATATTCACGTTCGTGACGCGATAGATTTAAAACGTGTGATGACCTACGTGTTTATCGCCGCATTGCCTTGCGTGATCATGGCGATGTGGAACACAGGCCATCTTGCTAATGTGGCAATGGCAGATATAGGCATGACATCGTTAGATACATGGCGCGGCATGGTGACTAATTTAGTGGGTTACGATGCGGATAGTATATTGGCGTGTATGGTGCACGGAGCCATGTATTACGTGCCTATTTATCTGGTTACCTTGATTGTCGGTGGTGTGTGGGAAATTATTTTCGCCATCGTACGTGGACATGAGGTTAATGAAGGCTTCTTTGTAACATCGATGTTGTTCTCATTGATATTGCCTGCAACGACGCCGCTTTGGCAGGTTGCTTTAGGTATTTCATTTGGTGTGGTCATTGGTAAGGAAGTGTTTGGTGGAACAGGTAAAAACTTCTTAAACCCTGCGTTAACAGGCCGTGCATTCTTGTTCTTTGCTTATCCTGCGCAAATGTCAGGTGATGCAATTTGGACTGCTGTTGATGGCTTTAGTGGTGCAACCGCTTTAGGTTTAGCTGCCGCTGGTGGTATCGATGCAGTGATGGCGTCGGGTATTACATGGATGGACGCATTCCTAGGAACCATACAGGGTTCAATTGGCGAAACATCAACGCTGGCTTGCCTAATTGGCGCAAGTTTCTTGCTGTATACGCGTATTGCGTCGTACCGCATTATGTTGGGTGTGCTAGCCGGGATGGTTTTGACCAGTACGTTATTTAATTTTATTGGCAGTGAAACCAACCCGATGTTTGCCACGCCTTGGTATTGGCACGCTGTATTGGGTGGTTTTGCGTTCGGTGCTATCTACATGGCAACAGACCCTGTAAGTGCGGCGATGACAAATACAGGCCGTTGGATTTATGGTGGTTTAATTGGCTTAATGGTGATTTTGATTCGTGTGGTGAACCCTGCGTTCCCAGAAGGCATGATGTTAGCTATTTTGTTTGCCAACATGTTCGCGCCGTTAATTGATTACTTCGTTGTTCAATCGAACATTAAAAGAAGGGAGAAAAGAAATGCCTAATGACAACCAAGAAAAGAAGGCAAGTTCTATGAACTTTCTAGCGTTATCAAATGACAGTACGGCTAAAACATTCATCATGGCAACATTGGTGTGTTTGGTTTGTGCGGTGTTTGTTTCAGTGTCAGCGGTGTCGTTAAAACCATTGCAATTACTGAATAAAGAACTGGATAAAAAGAAGAACATTCTTCAGGTTGCGGGTTTATATCAAGATGGCGACGATATTGAAGCCGCGTTTTCCAAAATCGATATCAAGTTAATTGACTTGGCAACAGGTGAATACACAACGCAATACGATGCAGCGACGTATGACGAAAGAAAAGCGGCTAAAGATCCTGCGCTAAATGTCGATATTGCAAAAACGGATGATTTAGCTAGCATCAGAATGCGTCCTAAAGTTATGCCTGTTTATCAAGTAAAAGAAGGCGGTGCGGTTAAGCAATTGATTTTGCCTGTTAACGGTTACGGTTTGTGGTCAACCTTGTACGGTTTCATAGCGGTAGAAAGCGATGGTCAAACTATCGTCGGTTTAAGTTATTACGAACACGCAGAAACACCGGGTTTAGGTGGTGAAGTAGATAATCCTAAATGGAAAAAAATGTGGACAGGCAAGGAAATTTACGATGCCCAAGGCGAGGTAGCGATTCAAGTGATAAAAGGAACCGTTACACCGGGTGCTAAAGGCGCTGAATTCCAAGTAGATGGTTTAGCTGGTGCGACGCTAACCAGCCGTGGTGTGAGCAACATGTTGAAATATTGGATGGGTGCTGAAGGCTATCAGAAGTACCTAACTAAAATTCAGGCAAACGGAGTATAAAATGAGTAATGAAACTAAAAAAATCTTATTAGACCCGTTAGTTGATAACAACCCAATTGGCTTACAAGTCCTCGGTGTTTGTTCAGCATTAGCGGTAACAACAAATTTGGGTACTGCCCTTGTTATGACATTGGCACTAACAGCGGTGACAGCCTGTTCAAATCTGTCCATCAGTATGATTCGTAACCACATTCCAAGTGCGATTCGTATTATTGTGCAAATGACCATTATTGCGTCATTGGTGATTGTGGTTGATCAAGTGTTAAAAGCTTATGTATATGACTTAAGCAAGCAGCTATCTGTGTTTGTTGGCTTAATAATTACTAACTGTATTGTAATGGGTCGTGCTGAAGCATTCGCCATGAAAAACTCACCAGGCGTAAGCTTTTTAGACGGAATTGGTAACGGTTTAGGTTATGGCCTTGTGCTGATGTTAGTGGGTACATTCCGCGAATTATTAGGCTCAGGTAAATTATTTGGTGTTGAAATTTTAACCACTGTTAATGACGGCGGCTGGTATGTGCCAAATGGCTTAATGCTATTGCCACCCAGTGCTTTCTTCATTATTGGTTTGTTAATTTGGGCACTTCGTAGCTGGCGTCCGGCTCAAGTAGAGGCGCCGGATTACAAGATTAAAGACGTAAACGGAACGGAGACGGTTTAATGGAAGCGTATATCAGTTTATTTGTTCGTGCGGTATTCGTTGAGAATTTAGCCTTGGCCTTCTTTTTGGGTATGTGTACTTTCTTGGCGGTGTCTAAGAAGGTATCAACAGCCATGGGCTTAGGTATTGCCGTGATTTTGGTGCAAACATTGACCATGCCGTTGAATAACATCATCTACCAAGGTGTATTAAAAGAAGGTGCTCTCGCATGGGCAGGCCTCCCAGAAGTGGATTTGAATTTCTTAGGTTTGATTGTTTATATCGGCATTATTGCAGCGGTGGTGCAAATTCTTGAAATGGCGATGGATAAATTCACCCCTGCGCTTTATAACGCATTGGGTGTGTTCTTACCGTTGATTACCGTGAACTGCGCGATTTTAGGTGGTTCATTGTTCATGGTAGAACGTGACTATAACCTTGGCGAAAGCGTGGTATTTGGCTTTGGTAGTGGCTTGGGTTGGGCGTTAGCCATCACGGCGATTGCGGGTATAAGAGAAAAGCTTAAATACGCAGATGTACCAGACGGTTTACAAGGTTTGGGTATTACATTCATCACCGCAGGCTTAATGGCAATGGCCTTTATGGCATTCTCAGGTATTCAACTGTAATCAGGAATTTAGTATGTTAGAAATCGGTTTAGGAATTACGTTTTTCACAGGTATCATATTAATACTTGTTATCATTATTTTGGCCGCCAAATCTAAATTGGTTGCGAAAGGTAATGTGAAAGTTCTCATTAACGGTGAAAAAGAAGTATTAGCCCCCGTTGGCAGTAAATTATTAGGTGCTTTGGCAGACGCGCAGTTGTTTGTACCATCAGCTTGTGGTGGTGGTGGCACATGCGGGCAGTGTAAAGTGCGTGTGCAAGAAGGTGGTGGCGCGATGTTACCAACAGAGGGTGCGCACATTAACAAAGGCCAACAACGTGATGGCGAACGTTTATCGTGTCAGTTAACTGTTAAGCAAGACATGAAAATCACCGTCCCTGAAGAGGTGTTTGGAGTTAAGAAATGGCAGTGTAAAGTTAAATCAAACCACAACGTTGCAACGTTCATTAAAGAGCTTGTTCTAGAATTGCCTGAAGGCGAAGACGTTGGCTTCCGTGCTGGTGGTTATATTCAAATTGAATGTCCGCCTCATGTCGTCAATTACAAAGACTTTGATATTGAAGAAGAATACCGAGGTGATTGGGATCACTTTAATGTGTGGCGCTACAAATCAATTGTAGAAGAAGATGTATTACGTGCTTATTCGATGGCGAGTTACCCAGAAGAAGAAGGCATTATCATGTTGAATGTACGTATTGCTTCTCCTCCTCCACGTGGTCCAGAGGGAATTCCCCCTGGAAAAATGTCGTCTTATATCTTTAATTTAAAACCTGGCGATGAAGTGACAATTTCTGGCCCTTACGGTGAATTTTTTGCCAAAGAGACGAAAGCGGAAATGGTCTTTATCGGCGGTGGTGCGGGGATGGCACCGATGCGTTCTCATATCTTTGATCAGTTACGTCGAATTAAAACAGATCGTAAGATTTCGTTCTGGTATGGCTCTAGAAGTTTAAAAGAGATGTTCTATGTGGAAGATTTCGATATGTTGGCAAGAGAAAACGATAACTTCAAATGGCAAGTTGCATTATCTGACCCTCAGCCGGAAGATAATTGGGACGGCTTAACGGGCTTTATTCACGAAGTTATTTTAGAGAAATACTTGAAAGACCATCCGGCGCCAGAAGATTGCGAGTTTTACATGTGTGGGCCGCCAATGATGAACGCCGCGGTTATCAAAATGCTTCAAGACTTAGGTGTTGAAGATGACAACATTATGCTTGATGATTTTGGTGGTTAATTGAGTTTGAACAAACAACCCGTTAAAAACATCAGCTTTTTAACGGGTTTTTTTATACTTATCGTTCTACTAGCGGGCTGTGAGTCACCGAGTTCACCCTATGTTCTGTATAAAGGCCAGACCATGGGCACGAGTTACCATGTGACGATTTCTGGCGACTTTTCATCAGCAAACAGGGGAACACTTCAAGTTGAGATAGATGAGCGACTACGCTCAGTAAATCAGTCGTTTTCCACCTATATTAAGCAGTCTGAAATATCAGAGTTTAATCGTTATCAGGGCTTAGACGCGCAGAAAAAATCGAAAGCGTTTATGTACCTGTTAGAAGAAGCGTTAAGGATTAGCAAGATAACACAGGGTGCGTATGACATCACGGTCGGCCCGGTGGTTAATTTGTGGGGGTTTGGTCCCGATTTTAAAGCAGACGATATCCCGAATGAGGCAGAAATAAAGGCAGCTTTACAAAGCGTGGGCTATCAAAATATTCACCTAGACGTCGAGGCTCAGCAGTTGTCTAAACGTGAGCCGCAGCTGTATTTGGATTTTTCATCAATTGCGAAAGGCTACGGCGTCGATCAAGTGGCTGAATTGCTTGAATCGAAAGGCCACGTTAATTACATGGTTGAGATTGGCGGTGAAATGCGCGTTAAGGGAGTGAACCCAGATGGAAATGATTGGCGAATTGCGGTTGAAAAACCAGATACATCGGTTCGTTCTATTCACAAAATAATTAATGTCAGCAACATGGCGATTGCGACATCGGGGGATTACCGTAACTTCTTTGAAATAGGCGGTGTTAAGTTTTCTCATACGATTGACCCGTTAACGGGTCGCCCTGTACAACACAATTTAGCATCGGTCACGGTATTAGATAAAAGCTGTATGACGGCGGACGCATGGGCAACGGCTTTTATGGTGTTAGGCAGTAAAAAGGGGTACGATTTAGCTATGGAAAATAACTTAGCTGTTTTGTTTCTCGTACAAGACGGTGATAGCATTAGGAACCTTGCTACACCACGCTTTCAAGCGATGATTAAGGAGCGAATTTTATGACAACATTTTTTGTAACATTTTTGGTTTTTATACTGTTTGTTGCCGCGATGGCAGTGGGTGTTATTTTCAGCAACAAGAAGCTAAAAGGTAGCTGCGGTGGTTTAAACAATGTAGATGGTTTGGAAGGCGATTGCTTGCTGTGCAGTAATAAAAAGTGCGAAAAGAAAAAGTCGTATTGAACGAGGCTTCACAATAAATTTAAGAACGGATAGTTAAAACTCAAAGGGGAATGTATGCTTAAGTCAGTATTAATTAAAGAGTTTATGGCGACTAATTTATCAACGTTTACGCCAGACATGGAAATTTCTGAAGCGATTAAGTTCTTAAATACACATAAAATTTCGGGCGCCCCCGTTGTTGATGACCGTGGTAATTTAGTCGGTATTTTGTCCGAAAAAGATTGTATGCAAGTTGCGCTTCAATCAACGTACTATGAAGACTGGGTAGGTGGTTCTGTCTCAGAATATATGACAGTAGACGTTAAAACCGTGCCTGACACAGCAAGCGTCGTTGACTTGGCCGACAAGTTTGTAAAGACTGCTTACAAGCGTTACCCGGTACTAAATGAAGAGGGTGATTTAGTAGGTCAAATTAGCCGAAGCGATGTGCTTAGAGCGCTAGACAAGCTTTGGTAACCCTTGGCTGATACATTCTATTGGTACGATTACGAAACCACAGGTATTGACCCGGCGCGAGATCGGGTCGTTCAATTTGCAGGCATTCGTACCGATGTGAACTTTAATCAGGTCGCTGAACCTGATGTGTTTTATTGCAAATTACACGACGACATTTTGCCTCACCCGGAGGCTTGTTTGATTACCGGAATTTCACCACAGTTAGTTAATGAAAAAGGCCTGCTGGAATGTGATTTTATTGAACGTATCCATCAGCAATTCAGTACTCCGCAAACCTGTGTTGTTGGTTATAACAGTATCCGCTTCGACGATGAATTTACCCGTAATCTATTATACCGTAACTTTTATGACCCGTATGCGCGGGAGTGGAAGTCGGGCAACTCCCGTTGGGATTTAATTGATGTTGTCCGCTTAACGCACGCCCTACGCCCAGAGGGGATTAACTGGCCCACACGCGAAGATGGTTCAACCAGTTTTAGGTTGGAAGAGTTGACTAAAGCCAATGGTATCTCACACGAATCTGCACATGATGCCTTGTCAGATGTTTATGCAACCATCGCATTAGCAAAACTTATTAAGAACAAGCAGCCTAAGTTATATACCTGGGGTTTAGGCTTGCGTGATAAGAAGAAAGCCTCACAGAGCTTAGACTTGGTTAATCATACGCCTGTGGTACACGTTTCAAGTAAGTACGCAGCCAGTAAGGATTGCTTAGGTATCGTGTTGCCCATTGTTGCCCACCCAATGAATAAAAATGGTGTGATTGTTTTTGATTTAACCGCTGATCCACAAGCACTCATTGAATTGTCTGCCGTAGACATTCACCAGCGTTTATATATGCCAACTGCCGATTTGCCTGAAGGCGAGCAACGTATTCCACTTAAAGCAGTACATATCAATAAATCGCCAATGTTAGCGCCATTGAACACATTGACTGAAGCGATCCGAGATAAATTAAGCCTTGATTTGGATATGTGTGAAGAAAACAGACAACGTATTTTAACTGCCAATATTGCCGATAAGGTATCGGAAGTATTTAGCATTAACGAATTTGAAGCGGCAACAGACCCTGATTCAATGTTATACGGTGGTGGTTTCTTTAGCCATGCGGACGCACGAAACATGGGACAGATACGGGCTTGTGATAAAGGTCAATTGGCAGAACTCGATTTAGCGTTTGAAGACGAGCGTTTAGATGAAATGCTGTTTAGATATAGGGCGCGTAATTACCCGCAAAGCCTAAGCAACGCGGAGCGCATTCGTCGACAAGAGTATCGGCATGAATGCCTAACAAAGCAACACGGTGATGGTCGATTAATCCTGATGAGTTATTTTGAAAGGTTAGACGAGTTAATTTCTGAAGGCGGTTGGACCGATGAGCAACAGGAATTATTGGAAAACTTGATTAGTTATGGTGAGCTGCTGGAGGAAAGTGTCAGCGGCGTATAAAGGGATACCCCTATTAACACGAACAATGTGAACGCTAATATGGGCGAGGGATAGAAGGGGATCTCTATTTAAATCAAGATGGTTCTTGGCGGCACGGGACTACCTGCTAACACTTTACTGCTAAGAGTTAAGGCATCCTTGTTAGTACGGTTGCAATGTAGGAAGGTCTCATTCCATTGAGTACTCATCAACACGGGCTTGAAAATAGTAACTTTCAGTGCTTTTAACAGCCGTTGATGCAGAAAGATTAAATTCCGTAAAATAATCGGATGCATTTAATATTTAACCCATGTCTACGGCATTTGCCATACCTAATGCTAATGGTTTTAATGTTTCCATTGCTATCTCCTTTGTTGAGTGTGGAAGCCTTTCATATTCGACATAAAACAAGGAAAGAACATTTAGTTTGATTAAACCGTGGTATTCATCGTATTTTTATAATAACTTATAAAACAAAGTCTTAAGGTGGTTCTATTTTGTAAAACACCTGTTGAAAACATGCTTTTTGAGTTCAAAAAGCTCGATATAGCACTTAATTTTTTATCAAATTAACAGGGGTCAGGGTGGGCCACTATTATTTACGATGAGAAATATCGGCTGTTTAAATAAATTAACAATTAAGTAGTTATTTGGAATTGATATAGAATGCGCTCAACCCAGTA
>DUCA01000180.1 GCA_012960055.1 Cycloclasticus sp. | reverse complement strand
TGTTCGACGTCTTGCTCATTCAAGGGACTACTCAATACGCGTTCAATTAAACCCGACTGCCCGTGATGGTGCTGATTCCAATCATCCATCGCATCCATGGCTTGCTTTGATTGACTCACAGCCAACACGGGGCCTTCTGCCAACACATTAAGCTCTTTATCCGTCACAATGGTGGCTATTTCAATGATAGAATCTGTTGCAGGTTCAAGCCCCGTCATTTCAAGGTCTATCCATATTAAGTTTTGTTTATCTTGAGACATTTAACTACCTTTTGTGGCTTAATGATTGTTAACAAGCGCTATATCTTAAAGAAATTATGAACGAATTTAGCATTATATTTTTATTTTTTTTAGCCACCTCTATGTTGTTAAAACTCTGGTTGAATCGTCGCCAAATGATTCACATCATCCGACACCGTAATGAAGTACCGAAAGACTTCGAAGGAAAAATCGACCTTAGCGCACACCAAAAAGCCGCGGATTACACCTTGGCTAAAACCCGCATCGCCACCTTAAGCACCATCATTGGCAGCGGCGTATTGGTTATGCTCACACTCGGCGGCATTATCAATGTGTTGTTATCAATTACCCAAGCGTACATTGCACACGACATATGGTCCGGCGTTGCTTTAATCATGTCGGTATTTATTCTGTCGCACTTTATAGAGCTACCCGTTGATGTATATCAAACCTTCAAAATAGAACAAAAATTCGGCTTCAACCGCACCACCGGTGGGCAATTCATTAAAGATCAATTTTTACAAATAGCCCTGATGCTGATTATTGGTACTCCGCTACTGTATGCGTTACTAACAATCATGGGGCAAATGGGTGAATACTGGTGGTTTTACGCTTGGTTATTGACCATTAGCTTTACCTTTTTTATGACCTGGCTGGTGCCAACATTTATTGCACCCTTGTTTAATACATTCACGCCGCTGGAAGACGAGGCATTAAAATCCCGCATCCAGCAATTATTTAAACGTTGCGGCTTTAACAGCAAAGGCATTTACGTGATGGATGGTTCGAAACGTTCCGGGCACGGTAACGCGTATTTTACCGGCATCGGTAATAACAAACGCATCGTGTTCTACGACACCTTAATTGAATCACTTAACACCGATGAAATTGAAGCCGTGCTTGCACACGAGCTTGGACACTTCAAATGTAAACACCTGACTAAACACATGATCGTTTCAACCTTTGTAACGCTGGCTGGATTCGCATTGCTGGGTTGGTTAAAACAAGAAAACTGGTTCTTTGATGGCCTTGCCATGGTGCAAATTACTGACGCGATTGCCCTCTTACTGTTTATCTTGGTGCTGCCTATTTTCACCACGTTTACGCAGCCTATTAGCAGCCATTTTCAACGTAAATTTGAATTTGAAGCCGATGAATTTGCCAGTACCATGGCTAAACCAGAACACTTGATTCAAGCGCTTGTTAAGTTGTACCGCGAAAATGCCAGCACCTTAACGCCTGACCCCCTTTATTCAAGTTTTCACCACAGTCACCCACCGGCCGGCGTGAGAATCGATCACTTGAAAAGCCTTGTTACCCCTTAACTTCGGAGGCCTACTATGAAAACATTACTCATTCTAGCTGCCAGTCTAACCATTATGACGTTTAACAGCCAAGCGGCTGATTTAGACAATGGGCGCACGCTACACACCAATAACTGTTTGGCTTGCCATACCAGTAATATGTACACATCAAAAACGCGTAAGGTGCACGACCTTGCCGCCCTAAGCGCTCGCGTCAAGCGTTGTGACTTCTCTTTAGGTACCCAATGGTTCGACGAAGACATTGCCGATGTCGTCGCCTATTTGAACCATGACTACTATAAATTCAAATAAGCTTGAGCACATCTAAAAAAGGGGCTCCAACCTTACTAAAAGGACGCATTCTTGCCCACCTAGGCAAAGCATTAATTGTTGAAGACGATGCGGGTAACACCGCTCGCTGCAAGAAACGCTCTCAGTTGGAGCAACCTGCGGTTGGCGACTACGTTGAGTGGATAAGAACCGAGCATGACGCAGGGCGGGTTGAAAAAATACTTGAGCGTGATTCGCTTCTTTCTCGCCCTTCAAAGAACGGTAAAACACGTCCAGTGGCTGCCAATTTAGACCAAATCGTCGTTATCCTTGCGGTTAAACCCAACATCGACCCCTTGCTACTCGACCAATACCTGATTGTGTGCGAATTTCAAAAAATTGCGCCGTTAATCGCATTAAACAAGGTCGATCTACTGGATGATGAATCCAGAAAAAGCATCGATGAGCTCGTATTGATTT
>DUCA01000179.1 GCA_012960055.1 Cycloclasticus sp. | reverse complement strand
CATTGCCATAACGATTTAGGTTTGGCGGTGGCTAATTCCTTAGCGGGCGTTATGAATGGTGCTAGGCAGGTGGAGTGTTCAATCAATGGCTTGGGTGAACGCGCGGGTAATGCTGCGTTAGAAGAAATCGTCATGGCGGTACGTACGCGCCAAGATATGTTGCCTTGTGATGTGGACTTAGACTCGACGCAAATAATGACGTGTTCGCGTTTGGTGTCGAGGATCACCGGTTTTGCCGTTCAACCCAACAAGGCCATTGTCGGTGCGAATGCGTTTGCGCATGAATCAGGAATTCACCAAGACGGTGTGCTGAAAGCACGCGAAACCTACGAAATTATGCGTGCTGAAGATGTTGGTTTAAGCTCAAATAAAATAGTGCTTGGTAAATTGTCGGGTCGTAGTGCGTTTAAAGACCGCTTGGAAACACTCAATATTAGTATTGATAGTCAAGAAGAGTTGAATAAGGCCTTCAGGCGATTTAAAGATTTAGCAGATAAAAAAGCTGAAATTTTTGACGAAGACATTCAGGCCTTAGTGTCTGATTTTAAAATGGAAGAAAGTTTTGCTGAAGCGATTAAACTGATTTCAGTTAAGGCCTGTTCTGAAACCGGCGAGGTGCCTCAAGCGAGTATTACGCTATTGATTGATGAAGGGGAAAAATCGGCCTCATCAGATGGTGGAGGTTTGGTGGACGCCACGTTTAAGGCGATTGAGAAAATTGTATCTAGTGATGCCGATTTGCAGTTGTACGCTGTGAGCAATGTCACTAAAGGGACGGATTCATTGGGTGAAGTATCGGTAAGGCTTGAAAAAGCCGGTCGTGTTGTGAATGGACAGGGTTCAGATACAGACATCGTGCTGGCGTCGGCTAAAGCCTATATCAATGCGCTCAATCGTTTACTAAATCCTGGTGAACGAATTCATCCACAAGCGCACAGTGGGGTTTGAATTCGTCATTTTTTAAAATAACAAGCCTAGGGTTGCCTAGGCTTTTTTATGCGAAGTGTGCTGATTTATAGGCTCGTTATTGGCCAACAAAAAAATGGCCTCTGGCGATAGCAATTGATTTTCCTGAGTCTGCTTGCCACGCTGTTATATTGCACAAGGCAACACGGCGACCTAAGCGAATAATCTCGCAATGTGAGTAGGTGGTTTTAGCCTGACCTGGGCGTAGGTAATCAATTGAAAAGTCGATGACCTTAGGGGTATTCTCAAGTTCAGTGCTCCAGACTATGTGGAGCAATGCTGCGTTTTCCATAAAACCAGCCACTACTCCGCCATGAAGAGCAGGTATTGCGGGGTTGCCAATATTGCTTTCCTTGAAACGTAGCGTAGAAACGATATTATCTCCCACCATACTGTTTTCTACGCCGATGGATTTTGCGTAGGGAATCAATTCAACTAATCCTTCATGGTCATGCCGATATTTTAACTCTTGAATAGTGTTAAATAATGACATGCTAATTGATGGAGAAGTCTTTGTTAGAACGCATAAAAGAGGCAGCGGCGGTCGCAATCGGCTGTTGAATATCGTTGGTGTATACGGTGGCGCGAACAAAGGCAATGGTGTTGCTTAGGCGATAGCAATCCGCGTAGGCGTAAAGATCAACACCCGACACAGCAGCGCGCATATGATCGATTCTTAAGTCGAGAGTTGCCATGGCGCGGCAGTTGTTTTGTGCTTGAAAAATCGCAACCCCGCAGGCAGTATCAACCAGAGTCGTTAAGGCGCCACTGTGAATCAAACGATTAATGGGATCGCCAACAATCTCTTCGCTAAACGGCAGCATTAACGTCACGGCAGTATCGCCAATAGATACTAACTGTAAATTAAGTTTTTCTCCGTGCGGTGTTTGGTTTGTTTTCTTTAAATAGGGGTTTATTGCCACCTTTAGAGTTTTTCGTCGTACTCAATCCCTAAACTGCGTAATACACGATCCATGATGCTTTTTTCTTTTTCTTCACGTTTTGGCACATCGATAACTTCAGTGTTGACGGTCATTGGCTTGAATTCCTTGCTGGGCTTGAAGTCGCCTTTAAGGCTGATCAAGCGGTCATCGTCAAAAATAATGGTTACACGTTCTTTTGTATTTTGTTTGCCGGCTAACTTTAGGTCATAAAAGTAGTCCCAACGGTTTTTGTGAAAAGGGTCGACCAATAACGGTGTGCCTAAGATGAATGTTACCTGTCTTTTACCCATGCCTGGGCGCAGTTGATCGATCATTTCTTGAGTGACAAGATTGCCTTGACGGACATTGATTTTATACACACCAGGTAAATTATCAGCCGCATTAAGC
>DUCA01000178.1 GCA_012960055.1 Cycloclasticus sp. | reverse complement strand
TGATTAAATTGTTTTTTAACCTCTTCATTCGGCGGTGTAGGGTCGTCATCACCGACCCAAACATCAAACAAATCACCCAGTATATAAAGTTCAGAAACATTCGAACTTAACGAGTCAAGATAAGCCAGAAAACGTTGTGTATTTTCTGGCCTATCTTGCGCTAGGTGTAAGTCCGAAATAAAGTGAACGTGTTGCTTCACTTATTTATTTGATAACTTCAGCTTTTTCGATAATCACTTCTTCTTGAGGAACGTCAGTAGGGAACATGCCACCAGAACCTGTTGGAATAGCCGCCATTGTGTCAATAACATCCATACCCTCTGTTACTTTACCAAATACGGCATAGCCCCAACCCTGCGATGTTTTAGAGCTGTGGTTTAGAAAACCGTTGTCGGATAGGTTGATAAAGAATTGTCCAGTCGCTGAATGCGGATCATTTGTTCTAGCCATAGCAACGGTTCCACGATCATTTTTAAGCCCATTATCCGCTTCATTATCGACAGGATTTTGCGTTTTTTTCTGTTTGAAATCGGATGTAAATCCGCCACCTTGAGCCATGAAATTAGGAATGATACGATGAAAAATAGTGCCTTCGTAAAAGCCATCTTCTACGTAGGCGACGAAATTTTTGACCGTATTGGGTGCTTTTTCACCGTCTAGTTCTAAAACGATATCACCTTGATTGGTTGTGAATTTAATTGTTGTCATACTCATTTTTGTTTTATCCGTTGCGTAAGTTGCTGTTGAAAAAAGTAAAGCGGCAATGATTGCCGTCTTTATAAAAGAAATTAACTTATGGCTCATTGATAGTTCCTATATAAATTAAGTGGCACATCTTATCTTTTTCTAGATCGTTTAGAAAGCTTCAGAGGAGCTGAGGACTTCGTAGTGGACTATTTATTTGTCATCAAACGGTCCAACAGCATGCCTACTTGCTGTGAAAACAATAGGAAACTGTCGTAACTAGCATCATCCATATTGCGACGACTGGTAGACCTGTCAGCATAAAATAATCCAACGGGTTTGCTTTTAATGATGACAGGGGTCACATAAAATTCTTTTGCTTTCGTTTTTTGCACCAATGCTTGTGAAATCAATCGTTTAATGTCTGCGCTAGCATTGGTATCCACTCGTATGGTTTCTTGATCTTTTAACACTTGCAACCAAATTCTAGAAGCGGGCTCGTTGAGTAGAAATTGAAAATTTTTACGCAACCATTCGTTATTATCTCCAATCACCTGTTTCGCTTTTATTTCCTTACGATTGGGCGTCAGTAAGGCAAATAAGGCGTTATCCATGCCAACACCTCTATTAATCCCTTCAAGCGCCATTTCAACTAAGGTATGGAAATCGCCTTGATCCTTATTGACGGCCATCAATTCTTGCAATATTTGTAGTTGAAGTAATGGGTCAGGTTGAACAAACGCATCGGCTAAAGCGTGATTGTCTTCGAACTGCACTTCAACCGGTAAGGGAATAACCTGGGCTACGGCTTTTGCTCCATAATGAGCCGTTGTTTGTGCTGCTTTTTTAGCCGCATCGTGTAACTGCTCCGTTACCTTTTTTGGTGTAGAACCAATCAGTGATGAAATAGACGCGGTAATCTTTTTAACTTCCTTAGACTCCCAACCATCTTCAACGGATTCAGCTAGTTTATATGATAGCGTTATCGCTTGACTACGAGGATCTGTTGAATCAGGGTTTTCAAGAGTTTGTTTTAACAAATCACTCAGTCCCCACGTGCGTGCAAGCCCCTTGCTAAGGTCACTCATTGTGAAGCCAAGCACTTTTTTTTGCGCTTCAGCAGACGTTATTTTTGTGTTTTTTAGCGCTTCATTAAGCTCATCACCTTTTTCACCGCCAAAACACCAAAATGCCAAATCTCCGATATGTAATAAAAGTGTGGCGATGAACACTTCTTCATGCTTGCCGTCACCTTGTTGTTTGACCATTTCCTGTGCTTGAGCCGCCGCATGCAGAGAACGCGCCATTTGCTTAATTAATTGCTCGCGATGGAGGCCATGCACTAAGCTATCAATTAAGGAAACCGTTAAGCACATGCTGCGTACCGTGTCGAAGCCGAGCATCATAATGGCGCGACTGATGGTGCTAAATTTCTGCCCCGTCGTGTTGTAATGCGCACTATTAGCAAGCTTTAATACACGAGCGGTCATTGCCGCATCTTTTAGCACCACTTGGCCTAATTGCAGTGCAGAGCTCACGTCATTTTCAGAAACGCTGACAACTTCTTGTACCGTTCGCCCAAAAATAGGCATCTCGCTTTCTGCAATTCGCTTAATCCAACCGTCTACTTCAGGTTTGGTTTCGTTATTCACTTGTTAGCCAAAACTAATAGTTGTTGA
>DUCA01000177.1 GCA_012960055.1 Cycloclasticus sp. | reverse complement strand
CCAACAAGCTCAGGCGCTCAATGGGTGTTGATATTTCTTCTACACCGGCAATTCTGGTTGAACCAAAGTCAATGATTTTGATCGTTCCATGCGTATCAATAATGACATTCTCTGGCTTTAAGTCTTGGTGGATCATTTCTTTACGATGAAACGCCCTGAGACCACGGGCTAACTGATTAACAATCTCGCGTACTTCTTGTAAACTAGGCGCTGTGTTGTCGTTCATCCATTGTCTAAGCGTTTGCCCTTCAATGTATTCTGTGACGTAATACAGAAATTGCCTGGGTCTTGTTTGCTCAACAATTTTCAACACATGGTTGTTGTTGAGAAGCTTACCCACCCATTCTTCAAGCATAAACATGTCGAGATAACTAGCATCATCAGCATAATTAACCGACGGTGTTTTAATCACCACGTTATCGCCAGATGCTTCATCCGTTGCTAAATATACCTGCGTTCGCTTGCTTGCATAAAGCTCACGCTGTATGCGGAATCCGTCCAAAAGCATGCCTGAATTGAGTTCCGGAGGAAACGGTAATTCTGTTAATTTACGGTAAACTTCTGTTTCGTCTACTTGCGGTAGCTGATTAAATTTAATAATTTGGCAGGTGACGTTATCCGAGCTGCCATTTTGTAGCGCCAATGTTGATATTTCCCTAGCTGCCCGATCCAGATTATTGGTGTTTTGTAGAATGAACTCGCTCATCTTGGCATCGCTGATGAATTCATGAACGCCATCAGTGGTCATCAAAAAAATATCGTTTTTTTCCAGTAAGAAGCTCCTGTAGTCAATATCCAAATGCAGGTCGACGCCCATCGCCCGGGTTAGGTAGTTATTATCCTCTGACACCCAAACTCGATGATCTTTGGTAAGCTGCGTTAACTCACCCTTCCTCAGAAGATATATGCGTGTATCACCGATATGAAACAAGTGCGCCGTGGAAGACTTTACAACCAACGCACTTAATGTCGTCGCCACACCCTTATGCCGCATTTGATTGGCTGCGCCTAGCCCATACATCCAACGGTTAGTCGCTAATAAAACCTTTTGGATGGAGGTTTTTACTGTCCACGAATCAGGCGTACAGTAGTAATCCATTAACAAACTTTTTACGCACGTTTCGCTGGCCAATTTACCTTCATCACAACCACTCACGCCATCTGCAATAACGGCAACAATACCTTTATGGTTTAACGCCGCTCCGTCAGGCAATAGCACACCAAAGCTATCTTGATTTTCATCTTTGATACCTGTATCAGAGTACTGGCCAATGCTCAGCAATGCGGTTGTTTCAGTCATTTAATCGTTTCCATCAATTCATACTAACTCACATCAATTAGCTGAACAGTTCCATCTTCCAATATCTCTGCTGTTTTGCCTGTAGGCTCTTTAAGAAAAAGAGCCATCAACAGCAAAACAACCCCAGCGGTGCCACCAATCATCATAAAAAAGATTTGTGGCGAAACAAAAGACAACACCGTAAGAAACACCAAGCCGCCAACATTGCCATAAGCACCCACCATACCTGCAATTTGCCCAGTCATTCGGCGTTGAATAAGAGGTGCCATAGCATATACAGCACCAGAACCACCTTGCGAACACAGAGCGCAAAGAATGGTGCAAACTACAACGATGGGAATAGCCCAAGCTTCAGATATTTGGCCCAGTACGAAAAAACTCACGGTGATGCAGGCAAATAAAATCACTAAGGTTTTTTTCCTACCAACCGTATCACTCATCAACCCTCCACCTGGACGGGCAATTAAATTCATCACGGGGTAAACACCTGCAAGAAGCCCTGCTGCAACTGGGGACAGGCCAAACATATCGACATACAATAATGGCAACATCGACACCAACGCGAGTTCAGAACCAAACGTCACCATATAACCTAAATCCAATAGTGCCACTTGTTTAAAATCGTAGCTGAACATATCGGGCGTTTGCTTGGTAAAGACTTCTTTATTAATCATCACAATTTGCATCGCTTGATACAAATAAACTATACCAATAAGCACGTATGCAGTTAATGCAAATTGAGAAGTTAACCATGCCATACCGGCAGGCGAAAGTTTCCATGTTAACAATGCCAATGCACCGTATATGGGCATACTCATGATTAGATATAAAACAAGGTCACCTTTCGTGCTGACCTCCATACCTCCTATCTTTTTAGGCTTAAAGTATGTTGAACCTTTAGGTGTGTCTGTCACTGAAAAGTAGTAAATCACACCATAAATAATAGCAATCGCTGCCGTTGTACTCACCGCATAACGCCACCCATCATCACCACCAATCCATAAGGCTAAACTTGGCAATAACAACGCCGCTCCGGCCGAACCAAAGTTACCCCAGCCACCATAAATACCTTGTGCAACACCGGTTTGTTTTGCTGGAAACCATTCGCCAATCATACGAATACCCACAACAAACCCAGCCCCTACGAAGCCCAGTAAGAACCTTGCCAGCGCTAGTTGTTGGAAGGTTTCAGCCCATGCGAAAAACAAACATAAAAAACCCGAAATAATCAAAATGCCAGAAAATAATCGGCGCGGCCCATAACTATCCACCAACATACCCATAACGATGCGTGCCGGAATGGTTAAGGCAACATTTAATATCAATAAAACCGACACTTCCTGACTATTGAGGTTAAAAACATCGCGAATAATGGACATCAAGGGTGCGTGATTAAACCACACCATAAAGCTAATAAAAAAAGCTACCCACGTCGTGTGTAGTATTCGAATATTTCCCTTAAACGAGAATAGATTTAGACGTTTTAACACTCGGCACTCCGGATTTTATAAAAATTCATTAGCTTAATTGCAACTCCTATGCCAAAAATCTAAGTCGTTGATTTTTAATACTGCAATTCCACATAAAGTCGTTAACACAGATTTTTTGCACCTTTTTTGGGTGCCGCATCATTGCGTTTTGCACAAAAATGGTGCGCCGTACACGCTGTTATTTTTCCATTTCTGCTTTTCATTAACAATATCTCTAAAACAATCAATTACTTACTTTCAGTTAATTTAAATTGGCACGATTACTGCCCTATCGTAAGTACTTCATTAAAGTAGAGCCGTTTTAAAATGCGTACAAAAAAGAAAATCGTCGTTATTGGTAATGGCATGGTTGGCCATAAATTCATGCAGGCCATCGCAAAAGAAAATAACGCCAATGAATTTGAATTAATTACTTTTTGCGAAGAAAGCCGACTCGCCTATGATCGAGTCCAGCTATCTTCATACTTCAGCGGTAGGACAGCCGAGGAATTATCTCTCGTTGAACCCGGTTTTTATGAAGATAACGACATCACTGTGCACATTGGTGACCGCGCCAACCATATTGATCGTGATAAACAAGTCGTCACCTCAGAAAAAGGTGTTTCGGTTGAGTACGACAAACTCGTATTAGCCACCGGCTCCTCCCCTTTTGTGCCCCCTATTCCTGGCCACGACAGAGAAAACTGCTTCGTTTACAGAACAATAGACGACCTTGAAAAAATCAGTGCTGCCGGTAAAAAAGCTAAATCAGGCGCCGTTATTGGCGGTGGCCTGTTGGGGCTTGAAGCCGCTAAGGCGCTAAAGGATATGAACTTAGAAACCCATGTTATTCAATTTTCTTCGCGTTTAATGAACATGCAAATTGATGAGGGCGGCGGCTCAATGCTGAGCGAGAAAATGGAAGAGATGGGCGTGCGCATCCATACCAATAAAAATACCTCGTTAATTGAAGAAGGCAAAAACGCCGTTCACAAATTAAATTTTGCTGACGGGGAGTCGATTGAAGCTGACATTATCTTATTCTCTCCCGGTATTCGCCCTCGTGACGAATTAGCTCGTGAATGTAGCATCGAGACTGGGGAGCGTGGTGGTATCGTCATTAATGACCAATGCCAAACGTCTGATGAAAACATCTATGCGATTGGTGAATGCGCCCTTTGGGAAGGCATGATCTATGGCCTCGTTGCACCTGGCTATAACATGGCGCAAGTAGCTGCCGACCAACTCATTGGTAAAGATAACGCGTTTAAAGGTGCAGACATGAGCACCAAATTGAAATTAATGGGTGTTGATGTTGCGAGTATCGGTGACGCACACGCCAACACAAAAGGTTCTAAAGTCTTTACCTACGTGAACGGCCCCGAGCAAGTATATAAAAAGATTGTTGTTAATGAAGACTGCACCCGCCTACTCGGTGCCGTATTAATTGGTGACGCTAACGACTACGGTAATTTATTACAACTGAAACTGAACGACATCGCCCTTCCTGAAACACCTGACGCACTGATTTTGCCTCAACGTGATGGCGCTGTCGCCGGCATTGGTGTGGACGCATTGCCGGATACCGCGCAAATCTGCTCTTGTTTTGATGTCTCCAAAGGCGCTCTTTGCACAGCCGTTTCCGATGGCGCAACAACCATGGCGGCGATTAAAGAATGCACCAGTGCAAGTACCGGTTGTGGGGGTTGTACTGCCCTCGTCGGCCAAGTGCTGAATAAAGAATTAGAGAAAATGGGTGTTGAGGTAAACACAGACCTTTGCGAACACTTCCCGTACACACGTCAAGATCTCTACACACTGATCCGTGTTAATGAAATTAAGTCGTTTGATGACCTCATTGAACAACACGGCAGCGGACATGGTTGTGAAATTTGTAAGCCCACCGCAGCCTCTATTTTCGCCTCGTGCTGGAATGATTACATTCTTGAGGAAAACCACGTTGGCCTTCAAGATACCAATGACCGTTATTTAGGTAATATCCAAAAGAACGGCACATACTCCATCGTTCCACGAATTCCCGGTGGTGAAATCACCCCAGACAAACTCATCGTGTTAGGTCAAGTGGCTAAAAAATACAACCTATACACTAAAATCACAGGCGGACAACGGGTTGATTTATTCGGCGCACGTTTAGAAGAGTTGCCCGACATTTGGAAAGAACTCATAGACGCTGGATTTGAAACCGGTCATGCGTATGGTAAATCGTTACGTACGGTTAAATCATGCGTCGGCAGCACTTGGTGTCGCTATGGTGTTGACGACAGTGTTGGCACAGCCATTGAGCTTGAAAACCGCTACAAGGGCTTACGTTCACCACACAAAATTAAGTTCGCCGTATCCGGTTGTACGCGAGAATGCGCTGAGGCTCAAAGTAAAGACGTAGGCATTATCGCCACTGAAAACGGCTGGAATTTATATGTCTGTGGCAACGGCGGTATGAAGCCACGTCATGCCGACCTATTGGCGACAGATTTAGACCGCGAAACGTTGATTAAATACATTGATCGCTTCTTGATGTTCTACGTTAAAACGGCTGATCGTTTACAACGTACGGCCACTTGGATGAATAACCTTGAAGGCGGCCTTGATTATCTACGCGAAGTCATCATCAACGACTCGCTAGGTTTATCTGCTCAACTGGAAAAAGAAATGCAATCGCTTATCGGCACGTATCAGTGCGAATGGAAAACCACCATTGAAGACCCTGAAAAGATCAAAGCCTTCAAACCATTCGTTAACGCAAATACTGCGGACAGCAACATTGTATTCGTAGAAGAGCGTGCTCAAATTCGCCCTGCGAATGATGATGAACGTAAACAATTGGCTAACGCTTAGGACATAACAATGCAAACAGCACAACAAGAAAATATAACGTGGCACGACATCTGTGCCATCAGTGAAATCCCTAAAGATGCCGGCGTTGCCGCGTTGGTAGAGGGGCAACAAATCGCACTATTTTCTATCGCCAAAACATCACAAGTTTTTGCAATAGCGAACTACGATCCGTTCAGCGAAGCGAATGTGTTAGCACGAGGCATTATCGGCAGTATTGGCGAGGCGCTTGTCGTTGCCTCGCCTATCTATAAGCAACACTTTGATTTAACCACCGGGCAGTGTTTAGAAGATGAAACCGTCGCCGTTGAATCCTACCCAGTGCGTATCGACAATGATCGCGTATACATTGGCCTAACCGTTTAGATTTGGAGCACAGCATGAGCCATACTTACTACACACTCGACGTTTTCACAGACACGCCTTTCCAAGGCGCACAGATTGCCGTTTTCCCACAGGCAGAAAAGCTTGATGAGTCACGGTTAGCCGTTATCGCTAAAGAATTAAACCTATCTGAAACCACCTTTATTTTCCCAGGTGACTCGGGGACTTTTCAACTGCGTACGTTTTCCCCGCGTGGAGAAATAGACTTTGCTGGACACCCTGTTCTAGCAGCCGGCCGTGTATTAGCGGAAACAGGACAAATCACCTTGTCTGACAAAAACACCGCCGTTATTTTTAAACAAAACTCACAACAACTCACCGCTAATATCACTCAAACAGACGACAACACCTGTCCGGTGCAATTTACCTTACAAAGCGACCCCGTGATTGATCGTTACACACCCAGCAAGCAAGAAATTGCCGCGATATTGTCGTTAGACGAAGGTGACATTGACCACAGCGACTTTCAGCCTTTACTGGTTTCTTGCGGCTTACCTTATCTGGTGATACCGGTTCGTTCTCAAGATATTGTACAAAAAGCCTGCTTTGACGAAAAAGCATGGGGTCAATCCAGCGCACCTTCTATGGCGGCACAAGAAATCATCTTATTTACAAACAAAACAAAGACGGCGGATACGAATTTCCACGCCCGTTTGCTAGGACCTAACATCAGTCTTCATGAAGACCCACCCATCGGCTCAACGATGCCGTCATTTACCGGCTACCTTGCATGGCATGAGCATATTCGCGAAGGCACCTATACCTTCACCATTGACCGTGGCACAAAGCAAACTCGCCGCAGTTTGCTGAATATAGAAATGGATAAACATGCTGGACGCGCCTTAACCCTCCGCGTTGAGGGCCAGTCCGTTTTAATCAGCAAAAACAGCTTACTAATACTTTAAATAGAGACGACAATATATGTTATTTGGGCGTAAACAAAAAAACCCTATAAAAATTGCTGACAAGAAAGTAGACAGTTGGACGTATGCCACCTGTGGCTATTGTTCTACTGGTTGCGCCATTGAGGTTGGTAAAAATGAACAGGGCGAGGTGGTCGGCACAAGAGGCGTCGCTGGCGCTGATGTGAATCGTGGCAAGCTCTGCGTGAAAGGTATTTTTGAACACGAATTATTTAAATCCGCTGGGCGTGGCAATACCCCCCTATTGCGTGCTTCAACTACCGAAGAATTCCAAGAAACCACTTGGGATAAAGCTATCGACCATACCGCAGCTGAAATTAAGCGTATCCAAGCCGCTTATGGTCGTGATGCCTTTGCGGTCGTCTCCACCGGTCAAATCTTCACCGAAGAATTTTACACCCTTGGCAAAGTAGTGCGCGGTCTGATTGGCACCAATAATTACGACGGTAACACCACGTTGTGCATGGCCTCTGCTGTATCTGGTTATAAGCGTTCATTCGGTTCAGATGGCCCACCAGGTTGTTACGACGACTTTGAACACACCGATTGTTTGATGGCTTGGGGCTCGAACTTACCCGAACAACACCCGATTATTTACTGGCGTTTAAAAGAAGCCAAGGAAAAACGCAATTTCCCACTCATCGTTATCGACCCACGCGTCACCATGTTAGCGCAATTGGCTGACATTCATTTGCCGGTTAACCCCGGCACCGATGTGGTCTTACAAAATGCCTTATTACACGTGATTTTTGCCGAAGGGCTGGAAGACGAAGCCTTCATTGAAGCCAACACCAATGGCATTGAGGCATTAAAAGAAGAAGTTGCTAAATATGACCCCACCACCGCGTATAAAATTTGCGGTATTGACGAAGACACCATCCGCAATGTCGCGCGGCTTTACGCCAAAGCTGGTGCCGCGATGAATATTTGGACGATGGGCATCAACCAAAGCACCCACGGTTCAGATGGCGTGGTTGGGTTAAATAACCTAAGCCTAGTAACTGGCAATATCGGCAAACCCGGCGGCACCAGTTTATCCATCACCGGCCAGTGCAATGCAATGGGCACGCGTGAATGGTCTTCTTGTTCGGGCCTACCGGGCTACCGTTATTTAGAAAACGACAATGACCGCCAAGAAATGGCTGATTTCTGGGGCATTGAAGAAAGCTTTCTACCAAAAAAACGGGGCTTGCCACAAACCGATATTTTCCCAGCAATTGGAACAGGGCAAATTAAGGGGCTGTGGTTGGTGGCCACCAACCCAATGACATCGATGCCGAACACCCCACGGATTCGTAAAATACTCGATAAATTAGAGTTTTTGGTCGTGCAAGATGCCTATGTTGATATGGAATGCACCGAATACGCACACGCTTTTTTACCCGCCGCGGTATGGGCAGAAAAAGAAGGCGTGATGACCAATACCGAGCGTCGCGTTAATATGATTCGTCAGGTCACCGAGCCACACGGTCAATCAAAATCTGATTTCGATATCTTCAAAGAAATTGGCAAGCGCTTTAATAGCGATAACAAAATGACTTTTGCCGACACCGTGTCAGATACCTTTGATGAAATGCGCGAACTATCAAAAGGCCGCCTAGTCGATATTTCTGGCATGTCCCATGAGCTGATCGAAAAAAGCCGTGGCATTCAATGGCCTTATACTCAAGATCAAGCTGATAAGGGCGAAACACCCCCACCCGGTGGAAAACGCTTGTACACCGAACCCGGTACGTTCTCCCATGCCGACGGTAAGGCTACGCTCATTCCATTGCCTTTTATCGATAACAATGAACGCCCTGATGCGGCTTTCCCTTTTTGGCTTAATTCGGGCCGCCTGGTGGAACATTGGCACACACGTACCCGCACGGGTAAGATCGGTAACAACAATAAATATAGCCCCATTCCGTTTATGGAAATAAACCCGGATGCTGCTAGAGAACTCGGCATTGAGCACCAATCATACGTGCGCTGTGTATCGCGCCGCGGTGATGCCGTGGTGATGGCTATGCACACTCAACGAGTTGCAAAAGACGCGGTATTTATTCCGTTCCACTTTTTTGATTGCGTCAACCGACTGACCCTCGGCTTGCTCGACCCCCACTCTCGTCAACCGGCGTATAAGCAAGGTGCTATTCGCATCGAGAAAATTAAAGACCAGCAGGCTGCCGCTCAAATGAGCAAAGAAATGAGAACGTATTAGTTTTAAGGATTAAATAAATGTTTGAAGTACGCAGTGATGAACCAAAATATGCTTTTTTATGGGACAAAGAAAGCCAGAAGAAAAATCGTTACGGGGAAAACATAGAATTAACCGAAGAAGGCAACGTATTAAGGGATGTTAGCCTAAATATTAACGATGATGACGGCATTGGTGAAAACCCTAACCGTTATAAGCAACACGGTTTTTACTTCAACGCAGACAACTGCATTGGCTGCCACGCCTGCGAAGCAGCTTGCAGTGAGAAAAATGATAACCCTGCTCATATCTCATTCCGTTCCGTTGGCTATGTGGAAGGCGGCACCTACCCAGACTACCAACGCCTAAATATTTCTATGGCGTGTAACCACTGTGATGACCCTGTTTGTTTAAAGGGCTGTCCTACACGCGCTTACACCAAGTACGCTGAATATGGCGCTGTGTTACAAGACCCTGATATTTGCTTTGGTTGCGGCTATTGCACTTGGGTGTGCCCTTACAATGCACCACAACTGGATCCGATTAAAGGCGAAGTTAGCAAGTGCAATATGTGTGTCGACAGACTAGAGGTTGGCTTAAAACCCTCTTGTGTTAGCGCCTGCTTAGGCAATGCGCTTGAATTTGGCGTGATAGAAAATATCCCCAAAAACCGTACCGAAGCAAAAGCTGAAATTCCTGGCTTTCCGACCACTGATATTACTCAACCGAATATTCGCTTCCAGCAAACCGTTCCCACTCACCGTGAAATGACCCGTACTGATGGCATGCCATTAAAGTACCACCGTGATGACGAAGCCGGAAAATTCGTACCCCAACTTGATGAAAAGGAAGGCCGAAAACGCCATTGGAACTGGAAAAAATTGTTAACGTCACATGAAAGTGCTCACGTTATTTTCACGTTAAGCACACAAGCTGTATTGGGCGCGTTTTTGTTATTTGTATTCAGCTTCATGCCTGGACTTGAAGCCATCGCGGCTATTACAAGCGGTTCTTTATTTGTTCCCGCGTTATCAATCATGTTTGTTTTGCTAACTTACGGCCTATTTAAACTCAACATGCACTTAGGTAAACCACACCGTTTCTATCGTGGGTTCAACAACTTAAAGCACTCTCCACTGAGTCGTGAAATAGCCGGTGTCAGTGCTTTTTACACCTGCTTCATGGGCTATGTTTTCTTATCATTCTTCAGTCACCCCATTACACAAACATTTGCCAGTATTTGCGCCGTACTAGGAGCCATCAGTGGTTTATTAGGTGTCTATTATATGGTTAAGCTTTATCAAATTAAGGCCCGTCCGTTTTGGGACCATTGGCAAACCGCTACGTCTTTTGGCGGCAGCTTGCTCAGCCTCGGCGGTGCATTATTGGGACTATTGACCGTGCCATTTACGACATCAACTGAACTACTACCAACCTTAGCGCTGATAACATTAGTCGGCTTAGCAATTGAAATTATTGGTCATATTTTCCATACCCGTGATATGCGTAAAACAAGCAGCGAAGGCGTTGCTTCTTGGTATATTCAAACGACACGATTTGGTAAATCATGGATCACAAGAAACATCTTGTTGAGCGCGGCATTGCTGTTATCCGTCACAATTAGTCTAGGCTCACCCAAACTCCTAGTCGCTAGCTACCTATGGATAGCATTGTTCTTACTGGTTTTATGCGCCGCCGTTATCAGCCGTTCTTTGTTCTTTGTGACGGTTATTCCAACCACCATGCCCGGCGCATTCTTCTGGAAAAACAAACAGTTCTCAGAACACGCGTTGGAAACTGGCCTAGCGGAAATGGAACAAGTGGGGGTCGCTCACGAAGCACACCACCCGTTCAAGTGGGATGAATTATTAGACACTATCAAAACCACGCCGTTAACAGACATGGTTCGCCAAACTAAAGATATTATTTTCTTTAAATAAGTTGATCTCTAGCAGCCTTTAACGACTCTGCTCGTTGAAGGTCGCCCAGCGTATTGATATTGGTGAAATCGTCTTTTAAATCCGAACAATCTACCTCAATGGCGCTCTGCTCTTTATACCAAGTCGTTAAACGTCGGCCACCACGGCTTAAATACGCGTCCAACGCCGGTTTTTGGCTAACATGGAACAGCGCGAGTGTGGTTTGCATGCGCTCACCATCGTGCACAACCGCACAGCCTGCTCCTTGTTCTCTAACCGCTTTAATTAGTCGTAGAATAGGTTCAACGGTCAACAGCGGTGTGTCGCACGGCACGACCAACAAATAACCGTTTTCAATACTAGCAAGCCCTGCTTCTATCCCTACCAAAGGCCCTTCATCGTCCTTCAGCTTGTCTTCGATAATTTGAAGGTCAAATTGAGCATAACCTTTAGGCCGATTGGTATTAATCAACACCGTGTCCACAGGCTCATGTAGGGATTCCAATACCGTAATAACATGCGAAATCATCGGCTTAGCGGAAAACGTTACCAAACCCTTGTCTTCACCACCCATCCGCCTTGCCTGACCGCCCGATAAAATCACGGCTGTTATAGGCTCTTTGAGTATTTGATTACGCATGAAATGGTTGAATTGGCAGCAACAAAAAACCTATTTTACGGTTTTAGCCTAAATGAATGGGTTAAATGTTCTCTTTTAGCTGGCGCCCAATTGTTGTCCATCTGAATGCGAAAACGAACATCAAATACTCTCTACGAAAAGTTATAGAAATTACGCCCAAAGCATGAGGTTAAACAGTTTTCATCAACAAACAAATATGTAACCAACTACAGTACAGCTTAATGGTGAAACGCCACTCGAACCACTTTCATTTTCCAACTGTTGTTAAGTTTGATTTTAATTTTTTATAATCTTCGCACCCTACTTGTCTGACTTTATGTAACTTTGCATCAGCAGAACCTAACGTAAAATGACTGCGTGGCAAACTCGTCGTATCGCTAAACGAAGACAATAATGGGGAAGCTGCCCGTCAAAAGGCACACGGGTTGTAGTTATTTGCATAAGGCGCGACTAGCGAGTCTTATATTGGCTGGGTCCATGAATTTATGGGCCCTTTAGTTGTGACTAAATATAAGCATAAGGTACGACTTTATTACTACTATATTGTCTATTAGCTGATGACTATACTAATGACATGAACACCCTTGCACATAATACCCCTTAATCTAATGAGATCAACCGAGCCTGATTCCTTTGGTTTTTGGCTCACAAACTATTTCATCACCTAGCCAAGGCCTATCCTCATCAATCATTTCATAAACCTGTTTTAACAGCTCCCCTTCCGTTCCATTAAGCTTAATCCACTCTCTTTTATTACCCCGATGAATCGGTGTTAATCCTTCAGGGGCATGACTCGGCGCAGGCGTATCATGGTGATAAGCGCATAAAGGCAGTACTTTAGCGTGGGCCCATGGCTTTGTTCTGCCGTCAACATGGTGTAATGAAACAAACTTGATGCTTTCCTGTTCAGCCATGTCTGATGTGTACCATTTTTTATTCAAACAGCAAATACACCCTATATCCCCTATTTTATTACCTAACTTTTTCTCAAGTGTGGTGGGAGCTCTACCTTTCATCCCTTTAGACTTAACTGCTTTTGATTTTTTTAAATTAATTGATATAACGCTTTTCTGATCAATAGCCTTTTTTCTCGCCTTATCTTGCAACGTTTTTACTTGGTTTGTTTTTTTTATTTTATATTCAAGTGATGCTTCTTTTATTTGTTGACGTCCACGTTGCTTTTCAAATGATTTAATTTGAGCATCACGTTGTTTCTGCTGTTTTTCTTCTAGGTATGTCGGATCGGCCAACCGTTCTTTCATTTTTTCAAATGCGCGTTGTTGGGATTTTGTTTGAAAAGCTTGTTGTTTTTCTTGCTGCGCTTTTTGAAACTCAGCCGAGGCACGTTTTTCTTTTTGTTTATCGAATTGACGTTGACGTGCCGCATTTACTTTGGCAATTTTTTTCTCGAAATCTGACTTATCTTGTGACACCTTTGCTACAACCTATTTATTATTTTTATTTACCTCCATGTTTTAATTTAAATAAAAAAGAGAGAATCCTTATCCCCTTTAATCTTCAACATCAATTGATATCACTTTCTATCGCGCTTTCGATCAGTTCTTAAAATTTAATGTCTAGCCAATAACTAGCATACAATTTTAAAATAAAACCACATAAACTCTACATAGGTGTAAAGCACATGACGTTGCTCAATAACAGGCAGTCTGGTGCTAAAGAAGCCGTCGATTACGTGATACTGCATTAACGTCGCCATATAGCTGAGCACAACCACAGCGAAAAGTTCTGGCGCTTACTGACCGAGGTAATGCCAAAGTGGAAACAAATTAAGTCAACTTTAGACACCCAAGCTGAGCTCTATTTAAATGAATAATAGCTGGATAAAAAAGGGGCTAAAAAGCCTATTTCTGTATTTTTGGGTGGGGTGGCAAACCAAGAAACGCAAAAGCCACCACCACAAACCATTAATTCAGCACTCGCCCTTTCCAGCCCTTATAAAACAGGACTCTTTAGTCGCATCTTATGCTGCAAATTGGTCGTACCTTATGCCACCAAAAGTCGCGCTTTATCATTCAAAAGTCGCATCTTATGCTTTCAACCACAACGGGCATTGATAACGACCGATGTGAGAAAACTAGCCGCACTTACTGTCCCCACAATTCAAACACGTCATACACCCATCCATCTTAATCACGGCTTTGGTATTACACTTGGCGCACAACTGCGAGCCCTCAGGGAAAGCACTTGAGCCTTCGGTTGCGGCTTCTTTCGGTTTTTTATCCGCTTCAAACTGGGCGCGTTTCTCGTCCATTATTTTTTGTTGGTGTTCACTGATTTCTTCAGTTTTAATCATGCCGATTAATTTCAGGTGTGATTCAACGACATCACCAATTTCTGCCACCAATGA
>DUCA01000176.1 GCA_012960055.1 Cycloclasticus sp. | reverse complement strand
ATACCGACAGTCAATACAACGCCTGATGCGGCCAGCGTGCAGCAGCAGTTAGCGCAATTGTTGAGTGAGGGCAGTCGCGTTGTCGCGATGGAAGTGTCATCACATGGTTTGGATCAAGGCAGGGTGAGTGCGGTTGAGTTTCAAGGCGCGGTGTTCACGAACTTAAGCCATGATCACCTTGATTACCATCAAACAATGGAAGCCTACGGTGACGCGAAGTTGACCTTATTTAAAACGCCATCACTGGAATTTGCCGTGTTGAATAAAGATGACGCGTTCAGCCAAGATATTTTGAACGCGTTATCAGCAGATGTCAGCGTACTGATGTTTTCGCGCTTTAAACAGCAAGATGAAGTAGCTTGCCTGCTTATCTCGAATGAACGTTTAACGGTCAATGGCTTGTCTTTCGATGTGTCGTTTAACGGCTGTTCTACTCATGTCCAATCGGCTTTATTGGGTAAATTCAATGTCGATAATTTGGTTGCCAGCATGGCTGTGTTGATGGCGATGGGCTGTGCGTTCAATGAGGCAGCAGTCAAAATCCAGTCGGTTACAAATGTTGCTGGCCGAATGCAGGTGTTATCTGCCGGTAAGCAAGCACCAACGGTTGTGGTTGATTACGCACATACGCCAGATGCTTTGAAACTTGCTTTATTGAGTTTGCGCGAGCATTGCGATGGCGCGTTAAAAATCGTGTTTGGTTGCGGCGGTAATCGTGATGAGGCGAAACGTTCGTTAATGGGCTCAGTGGCTGTTGAGCTGGCAGACGAGATCATTATTACCAATGATAATCCACGTTTTGAATCAGCAGAAAAGATTGTGGAGCAGATTAAAGCGGGCATGCCGGATGAGAGTGGGGTGAGTGTTGTACTTGATCGTGCGCTGGCGATTCAGACTAGCATTATGCAAGCGCGTGCTGGCGATATGATTTTAGTGGCAGGAAAGGGTCATGAAGCGTATCAGCAAGTGGGTGATGAAAAAATAGCGTTTAGTGACGTAACGCACGTCAAAAAAGCATTGGCTTGTCGAGCAGGAGAGGGCGGATGCGCGTCATGAGTCTTCAGCAGTTAGCCGCTAGCGTAAAAGGTCGTCATGTAGGCGCCAACGTTAGTTTCGATGCAATCAGTACCGATACGCGTACGATCCAAAAAGGCGATTTATTTGTTGCCTTACAAGGCGAGAATTTTGATGCCAACAATTTTGTAGAACAAGCGCAGGCTAAGGGTGCGGTGGCGGCATTAGTGAGCGAAGATGTTGTGGTCAATATGCCTTATGTGAAAGTTAACGACACTTTGAGCGCGTTAAGCACCTTAGCAAAACAACAGCGTGAATTAGCGGGAATTCCATTGGTGGCGATTACCGGCAGTAATGGTAAAACCAGTGTTAAGGAAATGTTAGCGAGCATTTTGAAGCAATCTCATAATGTACTGGCAACAACGGGCAACCTAAATAATCAAATTGGTGTGCCACTCACGTTGTTGAAATTAAATGAGCGCCATGAGATTGCGGTGATTGAAATGGGCGCGAGCCAGCAAGGTGATATTGCCGAATTATGCGATATAGCAAGCCCTACGGTCGCTATTTTGAATAATGTGGGTGCTGCTCATTTGGCGGGTTTTGGTGATATTCGAGGCGTTGCGACAGCTAAAGGCGAAATTATTAGTGGTTTAAGCGACAACGGTATTGCCATATTGAACAGAGATGAACCTTGGCTTGAGCAGTGGCTTGAAATGTTGGGTGACAGAAAGTTTATAAGCTTCGGCTCGACTGATCAGGCCGATGTGTGGTCTGACTTAAATGAGGTAACAACGGGTTTGCTTGATGGCCGATTCACAACTCGTTTCGCCTTGTGCTACCAACAGCAACGCAGAGATATTAGCTTGAGGCTAATGGGTAAACACAATGTGTTAAATGCCCTAGCAGCCGCAGCGGCGGCAATCAGCTTAAACGTATCGATGGCTGATATACGCGAAGGTTTGGCCGCATTAAACCCGGTGAAAGGCAGAATGCAACCGCTAACAAGTATTGCAGGTGGTGTGGTGATTAATGATTGTTATAACGCTAACCCCAAATCATTTGACGCGGCGATGGCGTGCTTAGAAGAAATAAGCTTGCCTGTTTATTTGGTGTTAGGCGACTTTGCTGAATTGGGCGATAACAGTGAACAGGTTCACCGGCAGTTAGGTGAGCGTATTTTTAACAGTGATGTGCAGGGCTTTTACGCGGTTGGAAATAATATGAAGTGTGCGGTAAATGAATTTAATCACTTATCGACATCAACAAAAAGAGACGCGCGACATTTCAACAACAAACAAGACTTGTCTGATTATTTGCAGAAAAAACTAATGGCAGAAACAGTTATGTTGGTAAAAGGCTCTCGCTCGCAGGGCTTAGAAAGCATCGTAGAAAAAATAACAATAAAGGGGAATGGCAAATGTTGTTAATTCTTGCTGAATGGCTGTCTGATTATCACAGTGGTTTTAGGGTATTCCAATACCTAACCATGCGTTCTATTCTGGGTGCGTTAACGGCTTTGTTTATTGCCTTTTTGGTGGGTCCAACTATGATCCGTCGTTTAACATTCCATAAAATTGGTCAAGCGGTACGGGATGATGGCCCTGAAACGCATTTCAAAAAAGCCGGTACGCCAACAATGGGCGGTACGTTAATTTTGGTGGCGATTGGAATAAGCACCTTGCTATGGGCTGATTTATCAAACAAATACGTCTGGGTGGTACTGCTGGTCACGTTGTTAACAGGCGTTGTTGGCTTTATTGATGACTATAAGAAAGTAGCTCTGCAAGACCCCAAAGGCTTATCCGCAGGCAAGAAATATTTAGGTCAGTCAGTGATAGCCTTGGGCGCGGCGGTGTTTTTATTCTATACAGCGGCTTCTCCAGCAGAAACAACGCTGTACATACCCTTCTTTAAAGACATAAGTATTCAACTGGGCTGGCTGTTTATACCGTTAACGTACTTGGTGATTGTGGGTACCAGTAATGCGGTGAACCTAACGGATGGCTTAGATGGTTTGGCTATCATGCCAACGGTTTTGGTGGCGGGCGCCTTGGGCGTTTTTGCTTACCTATCGGGCAATGTGCAATTTGCGGAATATTTATCAATTCCAAACATTAGAGGCGCCGGTGAGCTGGTTGTTTTCAGTGGCGCTATTGTGGGTGCGGGCTTAGGGTTTTTATGGTTTAACGCTTACCCAGCGATGGTGTTTATGGGCGATGTCGGTGCATTAGCACTGGGCGCAGCGCTGGGTATTTTAGCGGTGTTGGTGCGTCAAGAATTGGTGTTGGTGATCATGGGTGGCGTGTTCGTGATGGAAACGGTGTCGGTCATTATGCAGGTTGCTTCGTTCAAGTTAACCGGTAAGCGCATTTTCAGGATGGCGCCTATTCACCATCATTTCGAATTAAAGGGCTGGCCTGAGCCACGGATTATTGTTCGTTTTTGGATTATCACCTTTATCTTGGTGTTGGTCGGTTTATCAACATTAAAAATCAGATAATGGACGTATTGATACATAACGAGAAGCGTACGTATCACCATGGTTTATCCCGTTTGGGTTTGGACCAACAGTGTGTGCGTGTCCTGGTTGTGGGTCTTGGTGTAACCGGTTTGTCTGTGGTGAAGTTTCTACAGCAAAATGACATTAGAGTAGCGGTGATAGACAGCCGAGATAATCCGCCTAGCCTAGAAAAGGTTGAGCAAACGTATCCCAACCTTGCGGTGTTTACTGGTGGTTTTGATCACGAAGCCTTTGAAGCGGCAACGCATATTATCGTGAGTCCGGGTGTACGTTTAGACATAGATGAAATTCAGCTCGCCGCTGAGCGAGGCATTCCAGTGTTTGGTGACATTGATGTGTTTGCTGTCTGCGCGGACGCGCCTATTGCAGCGATTACAGGCTCGAACGGTAAAAGCACGGTGACGACGTTGCTGGGTGACATGGCGGTTAACACGGGTTGGGATGTGCGTGTCGGCGGTAACCTTGGCACCCCGGCATTGGATTTGTTAAGCGATAAGCAAGCCGATTTGTATGTGTTGGAATTATCCAGTTTTCAATTGGAAAGAACATCCAAGCTTAAAGCAGATGTGGTGGCCTTGCTGAATATCAGTGATGATCATATGGACCGCTATTCGGACATCACTGACTATCGTATGGCGAAAGAACGTATTTGTCATGGTGAGGGTGTCGCCGTGCTTAATCGTCAAGACAGTCTAGTTAAATCCATGTTGTTACCGCGTGAACGTCGGGCTGTATTATTTGGTTTAGATGAACCTAAGTTAGGTGAGTACGGTGTGAAGGCTGATGTGCTTATTGCAAAGAATGGCGATGCTGTGTTGAACGTGTCAGAACTGAAAATAAAAGGTTCGCACAACGTTAAAAATGCACTCAGTGCCATGGCCATGGCGGATGCACTTAATATTCCTAGGCAGGCTCAACAGGCGGCGTTACAAGAATTCCCGGGTCTGGCGCATAGAACGCAATGGATAACAGAGATAGCCGGCGTGACGTGGATTAATGATTCCAAAGCAACGAACCCTGGGGCGTGTTTAGCGGCATTAGAAGGGCTGGGCTCTCCGATTATATTGATTGCAGGTGGCGATGGTAAAGGTGCTGACTTTGCTGTGTTGGCCGATGCCATTGAAAATAATGTGTCCTTGTTAATTTTAATGGGGCGCGACGCCGACAGGATGAAAAAAGAAGCCGCAGGCTCAACGCTATGCGCGCTGGTGGAAACGATTGAAGAGGCTGTGAGTTTGGCGGCAAAACGTTCAGTAGCCGGTGAAACCGTCTTGTTATCGCCTGCCTGTGCGTCGCTGGATCAATTTGAAAATTATCAACAACGCGGTAACCGTTTTGTTGATGCAGTGAAAGGCTTGGCATCATGAGTATGGTGATGATGGACAGTGCAGAAACCACATTAGCGCCACGACGTGGACGCTATAATCTGGATGGCTGGGTGTTATTTGCTGCTATCAGCTTACTGTCCATTGGTTACGTGATGGTGGTGTCAGCATCATTGCATTTGGGTGACAGAGTTTTTAATAATATTTGGCATTACCCAGCCCGTCAGGCGGCGCATATTTTAATTGGCGTGTTAATGGCGGTAATGATGGCTAAGATTCCGTTAAGTTTCTGGGAAAAACACGGTCAAATCTTAATTTTGATGGCTATCGCTCTGCTTGTTCTTGTCTTTATTCCGGGTATTGGCGTTAAAGTAAACGGCAGTCATCGCTGGATAAATTTAGGCGTGGCGAGATTTCAAGTATCTGAAATTGTTAAGCTTATTTGTATTTTGTATATGGCCGGTTTTTTAACGCGTCACGTGGATGAGGTGAGAGCCTCTATTAGAGGTGTGGTTCGGCCCATCTTGCCACTGGGTATTGTGTTTGGCTTGTTGTTGATGGAGCCAGATTTTGGTGCCACCTTTGTGATTGCTTTTAGTGTGATGTGCATGATGTTTCTAGGTGGAGCAAGGCTTATTGAGTTTGTTGCCTTGGTGCTAATGGGTCTTGTTTTAGGTGTGTTAGCGATTGCTTCATCAGCCTATAGAATGGAGCGTGTAACCGCCTTTATGGACCCGTGGGCGGATCACTTAGGTTCGGGGTTTCAATTGGTCCAGTCATTGATTGCAATGGGCCGTGGAGAATGGTTTGGCGTCGGTTTGGGCAGCAGCATTCAAAAATTATTTTATTTACCCGAAGCACATACCGACTTTATTTTTGCGGTGATGGGTGAAGAGCTCGGTTTTGCGGGTTCATGCGCTGTGATTTTGTTATTTGGTTTGTTGGTTTGGCGGGCTTTCCAAATGGGTAAAGCCGCGGAGCGTTTAAACCTGCGCTTTTATTCATTGCTTGCATACGGCTTAGGCGTTTGGTTTGGATTGCAATCGTTTGTGAATATTGCCGTGAACATGGGCGCGCTGCCAACGAAAGGCTTGACTTTACCTTTAATGAGCTACGGTGGCAGTAGCATGATTGTCATGTGCATGGTGGTGGGTCTGTTATGCCGCATACACCATGAAACACATCTGGATTTGCAAGACCAACTGAAAGGGGGGGCGCCATGGCAGTACGCGTAATGATTATGGCTGGTGGAACAGGTGGGCATGTTTTTCCAGCGTTGGCAGTTGCTGAAAATTTGCGAGATGCAGGTCATGATGTGAGTTGGTTGGGAACGCGAAAAGGCATTGAAGCAGCGGTTGTTCCTGCAGCGGGCTTTGCAATGGATTCGCTAAGTGTATCGGGCTTACGCGGTAAAGGCATAGTCAGTTTGTTGTTAGCACCCTTCATGTTATTAAAAGCGTGCATGCAAGCATCGAAGATTATCCGTCAGCGCCAACCCGATGTGGTGTTAGGTTTAGGTGGTTTTGCATCTGGTCCCGGTGGGTTGATGAGTTGGGTCCATGGCAAACCCCTGGTGATTCATGAGCAAAACCGCGTACCGGGTACCACAAATCGCCTATTAAAACGCCTGGCGACACGCGTGCTTGAGGCGTTTCCAAACAGCTTTGATGATAAAGCGAAGGCCGTTTGTACAGGCAACCCTGTTAGAAAAGAATTATTGAATGCTTGCCGTCGAAAGGAAAGAAAGAGAGCTAATGTGCTCATCGTGGGTGGGAGCTTAGGGGCCTCTATATTGAATGAAGTGGTGCCGGCTGCGTTAAAAGATTTACAACAACAGTTGGGTATCAATGTTATTCATCAAGCTGGGAAATCAACGATTGAGTCAGCGAAGTCTGCGTATCGGGCAGCGGGCGTAACGGCGGATGTACGTGTGTTTATTGACGACATGAAGGCTGTCTATGAATGGGCTGATGTGGTGATTTGCAGAGCGGGCGCGATGACTATTTCAGAGTTAGCAGTGATGGGTCTACCATCAATACTGGTGCCCTTGCCTCACGCCATTGATGACCATCAAGCAAAAAACGCGAAGTTTCTTACTGATGAAGAAGCGGCGTTCTTAGTGCCTCAGTCAGAATTATCAGCGGCGACATTGGCGGCTAAGTTAGGCGAGTTATTGGCTGATGCAGAAAAAATCAAAAACATGGGGTCAAAAGCCTTGTCTTTAGCAAAACCAGAAGCGACCCAAGAGGTGGCTAATATCTGTTTGGAGGTGGCGCTATGATGCCAGAACTACACAAGCATTACTCAGCGCATTTAGGCTTTGGGAAGCTCAATAAAATCCACTTTATTGGCATTGGTGGCGCCGGTATGAGTGGCATTGCTGAAGTGTTGATAAATTTGGACTACGAGGTATCGGGCTCCGATATTCGTCAAAGCAAAGTCACGAAACGACTCGTCGATCAGGGAGCGAAAGTTTATATCGGCCATGTGGCAGAGAATGTAAATGGTTGTGACGTGGTTGTGACGTCAACTGCTGTTAATAAAGACAATGTTGAAGTTGCTGCGGCGCTTAGGCAGCGTATTCCGGTCATACCGCGTGCAGAAATGTTGGCAGAGATAATGCGCTTTAGATTTGGCATTGCGGTTGCGGGTACGCACGGCAAAACAACAACAACCAGCCTACTTGCCGTGTTAATGACCGAAGGTAAATTAGATCCCACGTTTGTGATAGGTGGGCTATTAAACAGCGCGGGTACGAATGCAAAACTGGGGGAAAGCCATTACTTAGTCGCTGAAGCGGATGAAAGTGATGCCTCGTTTTTACACCTTCAACCGATGGTTGCGGTGGTAACGAACATTGATGAAGATCATATGAGTACGTATGGCGGTGATTTTCAGCAGGTCAAAGATGCATTTAAATCATTTTTACATCAGCTGCCATTTTATGGTTTAGCGGTGATGTGTGTGGACGACGAAAACATACGTGAATTAATTCCTTCAATCAGTAAGCCTATTTTAAGTTACGGCATTCAGCAGGAGGCCGACTTTCAGGCGCTTGATGTCAAACAAGAAGGGTTTAGGACGCACTTTAATCTAAAACGAATCGGTCGTGATGAATTGTTGCCGCTGACGTTAAATATGCCGGGGCAACATAATGTATTAAATGCCTTGGCCGCGATTGCAGTGGCCAGCGAGCTGGGGGTGTCAGGCGAAGCGATTGCAACAGGGTTGAGTCAATTTAAAGGCGTTGGCCGTCGCTTCCAAGTAAATGGCGAAATAGTATTAGCAGGTGGTACGGCGATATTGGTGGATGATTATGGTCATCACCCGCGCGAAGTAATGGCCACCATTAATGCCGTGCGTGAAGGCTGGCCCGATAAGCGCTTGGTGTTGGCGTTTCAACCACACCGTTATTCAAGAACCCAAGATCTATTTGAAGACTTTGTTGATGTGCTTAATGAAGTGGATGTACTGGTATTGCTCGATGTGTTTGCCGCAGGTGAAAAACCGATAGCCGGTTCTGATGGGCCGGCACTGAGTAAAGCCATTCGTCAGCGAGGAAAATTGATTCCTATGTTTGTTAAAGACATAGAGCAATTACCCTATGTTTTAAAAGACGTGCTGCTACCGGGTGACATTGTGTTGACCTCCGGCGCTGGAAATATTGGTGCTGCATCAGCAAAGTTAGAAGCGCAGTTAAATAACAAGGTGGGCGCGCAATAAGCGTGACAACAGGAAACGTGCAGGCGATGAAACAAACCGTAAACCAACTGACAGGGCAATTGATGGAGAGGGAGCCTTTGGCGCGCTATACATCATGGCGTGTGGGTGGTTGTGCGGATCGTTTGTATAAGCCCAGCAGCATCGAAGATGTACAGCAATATTTGCAGTCATTGCCCGTTGATGAGTCAGTGTTATGGCTAGGGCTTGGCAGTAATGTGCTGATTCGTGATGGTGGTGTGCGTGGTTCGGTAATTTATACCCGCGGTTGTTTAAAGCAGATGCACGACCGTAGCGATGGCTTGATTTATGTGGAAGCCGGTGTGCCTTGTGCGCTGGTGGCAAAAATGGCTGCTGAAAAAGACTTGACCGGTGCAGAATTTTTAGCCGGTATTCCCGGCACCATGGGGGGGGCGTTAGCGATGAATGCTGGTGCGTTCGGCGGTGAAACATGGAGCCTTGTGAGTAAAGTGTTGTTGGTTAATCGCCAAGGTGAATTGATTGAGCGTAAGGCGACTGATTATGAGGTTGGCTATCGTTCAGTGTCAGTTGCCGAAGGGGAGTGGTTTGTTGCGTGCTACCTCGATATTCCAACGGGCGGCAACCAACAAAGCAGAGAGAAAATTCGCGAATTACTGGCAAAGCGTTCTAAAACACAGCCAACAAATATTCCAAGTGGTGGCTCGGTGTTTAAAAACCCACCAGGCGATCACGCAGCGCGATTAATTGAAGTGACAGGCTTGAAAGGTAAGCAAATAGGTGGCGCGCAAGTGTCTGAAAAACATTCAAACTTTATATTAAATATTGGTGATGCCAGCGCAGCTGATATTGAACAATTGATTGGGTTTGTAAAAAAATCAGTACAGCAAAAGCAAGGCGTTTTGCTGGAAACAGAAGTGCGCATCATGGGCGAGGTGCTAGAAGCATGAGTAGCGTGAAGATACCGGCTGAGTTTGGCAAAGTGGCTGTCGCGATGGGCGGTGATGCTGCGGAACGTGAGGTCTCGCTAATCAGTGGTAAAGCTGTGTTGGTTGCTTTGCTGGAGCAGGACGTTAATGCCGTTCAGTTTGATACAAAAGATACCGGTATCGAACAGTTGAAAGCGATGGGTGTGGACCGGGTGTTTAATATTGTGCACGGGCGAGGTGGCGAAGATGGTCAGTTGCAAGGTGCGCTTGAGTTGGCAGGTGTGCCGTATACGGGCAGTGCTGTATTAGGCTCTGCACTGGGTATGGATAAATTAAGAACCAAACTGTGTTGGTTAGGTGCGGGTATTCCAACGCCAAGGTGGTTGCAGTTAAATTCAGCTGAAGATATTGAAACATGCGCCAAGACCTTAGGTTTTCCTGTGATGGTAAAACCTGCGCTTGAGGGCTCAAGTTTGGGTATGGCGAAAGCAGACGATATTGACCAGTTACGTGAGGCATTTACCAGCGCATCAGCCTTTGCATGCGATGTGATGGCTGAGCAATGGGTGGAAGGGAACGAATACACCGTTGCGATTTTAGCGGGCGAAGCTCTGCCGATGATTCGTTTGGAAACGCCGAATGACTTTTATGATTATGAAGCAAAGTACCAAACGAATACCACACAATACCATTGCCCTTGTGGCTTGAGCGTGGAACAAGAAAACGAGCTTAAGGCGTTGTCTGTTAAGGCGTTTAAAGTGTTGGGCGGTAGCGGTTGGGGCCGTGTTGACTTGATGTTGGATGAAGCGGGTAACCCCCAGTTGTTAGAAATTAATACAGTACCCGGTATGACAGGCCACAGTTTGGTGCCGATGGCCGCAAAGCAAGCCGGCATTGATTTTAAGCAGTTGGTTTGGCGTATTTTAGAAACAAGCTTAATGCAAGCGCGGGAGGCGAAATGACATTAGATAACGCCGCTTTGCTTGGGCAAGCAAAATCGCTGATAAAAGCCATGGTGCTGATATGGGTAGTGGCGCTAGGTTTGTGGCAGCTATTGGACTGGATGGCAAAGCCCAGCACGATGCCAATCAAGCAAGTTCGTGTTGAGGCTGATCTAAGGTATTTAACGCGTGAAGATATATCCCAAACGTTATTACCGTATGTTGAAACAGGGTATTTCGATGTTGATAGCAAGGCGATTGTGCAAGCAGTGACGCAGCTAGAATGGGTTGAGGAGGTAAGCGTAAGGCGGGTGTGGCCAGACACTGTCGTTGTAGAGATTATTGAGCAAATGCCCGTAGCGGTGTGGAATAAAACGGCGCTACTTAATACTCAGGGTGACGTGTTTAAGCCAGTTGTTCCTCAATCGCTAATGAAGTTGCCTAATTTGTCAGGTCTCAATAGAAACAGCAAAGACATCTTGGTACAGAGTCGTCAAATTAATCAGTCAATCGCATCGTTAGATTTATCCGTGCAACAGTTGAGCCTGTCGGAACACGGCAGTTGGCAAGTTGTATTGAATAATGGAATACAGGTTAAAATAGGGAATGTATTGCCTAAAAAGGAAATGAGCAAGTCGCTAAAGGCATTGGCTTCGCTACAGGGTGATTTGGTGAGTCATGTCGGCACCATTGATTTACGATACCCCAATGGTGTGGCTGTAGCATGGAAAGTAGGATATCAGTTTGGTCAGCCAAATAAAACAGACGCGGCACTAGCCGTTAACAAACAACAGGCAGGAAAAGGCCAAATAATATGAAGAAAAATAGTGATAAAAATTTAATTGTTGGCTTGGATATTGGGACATCTAAGGTGGCAGCAATTGTTGGTGAAATTACGCCGGATGGTCGCATTGATATTCTAGGTATCGGCTCAAATCCGTCACGCGGTTTAAAGAAAGGCGTGGTGGTGAATCTTGAATCAACGGTGCACTCAATTCAACGTGCGATAGAAGAAGCTGAATTGATGGCGGGTTGTCAAATTAGTTCCGTGTTTGTTGGTATTGCAGGGAGTCATATCAGTAGCCTTAACTCAAACGGTGTGGTTGGTATCAAAGAAAGTGAAGTGAATACATCGGACATTGATCGAGTGATTGATGCAGCGCGTGCGGTCGTCATTCCGGCCGATCAAAAAATCCTTCATATCATGCCGCAAGAATTCATTATTGATGGTCAAGAAGGGATTAAGGAACCAGTTGGCATGGCGGGTATTCGCTTAGAAGCTAAGGTTCATATTGTTACAGGCGCGGTGAGTGCTGCACAAAACATCATTAAATGTGTGCGTCGTTGTGGTTTAGAAGTGGATGATATTATTTTGGAGCAACTGGCATCCAGCACATCTGTATTAACAGAAGACGAAAAAGAGCTAGGTGTTTGTTTGGTTGATATCGGTGGCGGCACAACGGACATTGCCGTGTTTTGTGACGGTTTTATTCGTCATACCGCGGTGATACCAATTGCCGGTGATCAAGTAACAAACGACATTGCCGTGGCACTAAGAACGCCAACTCAGCATGCGGATGATATTAAATTGAAATACGCCTGCGCATTAACTCAACTTGTTAGTGAAGATGAAATGATAGATGTGCCGAGTATTGGTGACAGACCAACACGCAAGATATCACGTGGTAATTTGGCTGAAATTATAGAGCCGCGTTATGAGGAGTTGATGATGCTCGTTCAAGCCGAATTAAGGCGCAGTGGATTCGAAGATTTAGTTGCCGCGGGGGTGGTATTAACGGGCGGCAGCGCAAAAGTTGAAGGGTTAGTTGAATTGGCAGAGGAGGTCTTCCATATGCCAGTTCGTTTAGGGTGTCCGCAGTATGTGTCGGGGTTAAGCGAAGTGGTGCGCAACCCGATTTATGCAACGGGCGTCGGTTTGTTGTTGTTTGGTCAGCAAAACAGTGTGGCAAATAGTGGAGAAGTCAGCAGTGGGTTTGGGGCGATGTGGGCAAAGATGAAGAGTTGGTTCCAGGGCAATTTTTAACAACGACAATTTTTAGAATAAATTATTAATAAAAAATTTGAGGAGAATAATATGTTTGAATTAATGGATGCACAAACAGAGAATGCAGTAATTAAAGTGATTGGTGTCGGCGGCGGCGGCGGCAACGCGGTTAATCATATGGTGAGCAGCGCCATTGATGGGGTTGAGTTCATTTGTGCAAATACCGATGCTCAAGCATTAAAAAACACGCAAGTGCGAACGATCTTGCAATTAGGCAATAACAGTGCAAAGGGTTTAGGTGCGGGTGCAAACCCAGATATTGGCAAGCAAGCGGCGATTGAAGACAGAGAACGCATCCAAGAAGTGATTGCTGGTGCAGATATGGTGTTTATCACAGCCGGTATGGGCGGTGGTACTGGGACTGGTGCGGCTCCGGTTGTGGCTGAAATTGCTAAAGAAATGGGTATTTTAACGGTGGCTATTGTAACCAAACCGTTCCCATTCGAAGGCAAAAAGAGAATGATGATTGCTGATAAAGGTATCGAAGAGCTCAGTCATTATGTTGATTCCTTAATTACCATTCCAAATGAAAAACTGTTGCATGTTTTAGGTAAAGACATGACCTTGTTGAATGCGTTTAAGGCGGCTAATGATGTGTTGTTGGGTGCGGTTCAAGGTATTGCTGAATTGATTACGCGCCCAGGCCTAATCAATGTCGATTTTGCCGACGTTAAAACGGTAATGTCTGAAATGGGTGACGCCATGATGGGAACAGGTAGCGCCATGGGCGAGTCACGTGCAAGAGAAGCGGCGGAAGCGGCTATCCATAGTCCACTCTTGGAAGATATCAACGTTCAAGGTGCTCGAGGTATTTTGGTTAATATCACCGCAGGTTTGGATATGTCGATTGGCGAGTTTGAAGAAGTTGGTCAAGCGATAAGAGACTTTGCAGCAGACGATGCTAATGTTGTAGTCGGTACGGTTATTGATCCTGACTTAGAAGGTGAAATGCGTGTAACAGTTGTAGCGACGGGCTTAAGTCAACAAGTAGCAGCAGTCGAAGTAACGCCAATTGTTCAGGTGCAAAGAGCGCCTATTAAAGTTGTCGATTTGAAAGAAAAAGATTTCGATATCCCAACCATCATGCGTGACAATAAAGTTGAAGCGGCTACACAAAAAATGAGCGGGCACGATAGCGCAATAGACCCGGCTTATCTGGATATCCCCGCTTTTTTAAGGCGTCAGGCAGACTAGTAGGCCCGAAAATACCGCTTTCATAATGGTAAGTCTTTGAAAGCGGTAAAAGGGAGGTGTTGGCAGTGATTTTTTGTTCATATGTAAAGTATGTTAATATGACGTTATAACAAAAATAAAAAGATACTTAAAACATCGGCTTGGGAATATAAAATGATTAAACAACGGACGCTGAAAAATGTGATTCGTGCAACTGGCGTGGGTTTACATAGCGGTGAGAAAGTTTATTTAACACTGCGCCCTGCGGGTGTTAATGTTGGAATTGTGTTTCGTAGAGTGGACTTTGACGAACCCGTTGTAATTCCAGCTAAAGCCCAAAATGTTGGTGATACGCAGTTATCAACTACACTAATTCAAGACGGTGTTCGTGTCTCAACCGTTGAACACTTGCTATCCGCCATCGCTGGATTGGGCATAGATAATATCTA
>DUCA01000175.1 GCA_012960055.1 Cycloclasticus sp. | reverse complement strand
TTTTTCATCCACCGACAAGGTAACTCCCATCTGCCCGAGCAAGCTCATCGTGGTGGTAATATCATGAAGGTGCGGAATATTTCCGATGACAACGGGGTGTTCGGCCAATAAGGCACCCGCGAGAATAGGTAGCGCGGCATTTTTTGCACCAGAAATCCGAATTTCCCCAGAAAGTGGCCCGCCGCCTTGAATAATCAACTTGTCCATTTCTTAATACCCACCTACTTTTATTGTATGCCTGCTAATTAATCGGCAAAATCTTGCCTAAACTACTCACCCTTGCGATGTCCAAAATTTGCTTAGGCAGTTGCTGAAAAACAACATCCTAAACAGAATTTTCCGCCATCACCATCCATTCAACCAATCAGGCGAGACCCGTGCTGTATACCCATATCCACGCCATCAAAGAGTAAGCTTTGATCCCCGCGAAAAATGCACATCTCTAATTCTTATTAAGGGGGCTACTCGGTCAAATCCACGGACCCACTTATTACTCTTTGCTCATTTAAAATGAGCTTCAACCTACATCTATGAACAACAAGGCTGGCTATTGTGCTCACCTTATTAATTCACGTCAATCTGAACTTTGACTATTTGCAATTTGCTTACGTCAACATTAGGCCCGGTTGTTTGGCGACGAATCCTCTTTAGTGACAACAAATCTATGCGACAATAGCCATCGATTTTAGTACAAAGCAGTTCGTTATTAGCCTATGTTGTTAAATATTATCGGTTTACTCGCCGGGTTTTTATTCTTGATTTTCTCCGCTGATTATTTCGTCAAAGGCACCGCAGCAATTGCTCGAAACTTTGGCATTTCACCACTCATCATCGGCCTAACTATCGTTGGGCTCGGCACCTCTGCCCCTGAAATGCTCGTCGCAGGCTTGTCTTCATTGCAAGGCAACACGGGGTTGGCAACCGGTAACGCCATTGGCTCAAATATTGCCAACATAGGCCTAGTCTTGGGCACAACGGCTCTCGTCGCACCCATCTTGATCAAGTCATCACTACTGAAACGCGAACTACCCGTTCTACTGGCTATTTCCATCGCAAGTTATCTATTAGTTATCGATGGCGATCTATCACGCTTAGACGGCATTATTTTATTGTCTGGCCTAGCTGCCTTCATGTATTGGTTATTACGTAGCGCTAAACAGAGCAAGGCGAATAATATTGACACGCTCGACGTTGAGTTTAGTGATGAAATACCGTCAGACTTATCTAGCACACGGGCATTTTTCTATTTCTTAGCTGGCTTAGCCGGCCTTATTGCCAGCTCCAAATTACTCGTTTGGGCCGCTGTTAATATGGCCGTCGCGTTTGGCGTTAGCGATTTAGTCATTGGCTTAACCATTGTCGCCATCGGCACCAGCTTGCCAGAGTTAGCCGCATCAATCGCCAGCGTGCTGAAAAAAGAACCCGATCTCGCCATTGGCAACATCATCGGCTCCAACGCATTTAATCTATTGGCGGTTTTTTGCTTACCGGGCCTTATTCACCCCGGTACGGTTGACAATCTACTGGTTTCTCGTGATTTCCCGATTATGCTTGGGTTTACGTTATTACTGTTCTTTAGCGCATACAGCTTTAACGGTCAGCCTACAATCAGCCGCTTGAAAGGCGGTTTGTTTATGCTATTTTTCATCTCCTACCTCAGCAAGGTATACTTAGACACCATCGGAATTTAACCAAATAGAACGTATGCCACATAATAACGACCACAGAGATCAACTCAAGCAGCTTGGGCTTGCCGTTATAAAAACAGAAGCACAGGCTATTAAAAGCCTCGAGCAGCGTATTGATGACAACTTTGCTCACGCTTGCGAATTAATGCTTGAGTGCGAAGGCAAAATCGTCGTTATTGGCATGGGTAAGTCAGGTCATATTGGTAATAAAATTGCCGCGACGCTTGCAAGCACCGGTACACCCGCTTTTTTCGTACACCCTGGTGAAGCCAGTCATGGCGATCTCGGTATGATTACTAAAAATGACGTCGCTTTAGCGTTGTCTAATTCGGGTGAAACCGGTGAAGTCCTAACAATCCTACCCATTTTGAAACGCTTGGGCATTCCGTTAATATCCATCACCGGCAATCCTAAATCGACACTCGCCACCATGTCTGATGCACCGCTTGATGCCAGCACAGACAAAGAAGCCTGCCCGCTTGGCTTGGCTCCGACCTCTAGCACCACGGCCGCCCTCGTCATGGGTGACGCTCTGGCCATTGCGCTACTCGAAGCCCGGGGTTTTACCGAAGAAGACTTCGCTTTATCACACCCGGGTGGTAGTTTGGGTCGGCGGCTATTACTTCACGTTAACGATATCATGCACAAAGGTGACGATATTCCCGTCATTGAGGAAACAGCGCTGGTTAGTGCGGCATTGATAGAAATT
>DUCA01000174.1 GCA_012960055.1 Cycloclasticus sp. | reverse complement strand
TCATCAGGGGTATTTTGTTATAGCCCTGCTCAGCGTATTGCTTAAATTGTTCGGGTGTCATTGCGTTGTCTCTTAATTACTTCATCAATTCAGTTGTAGTGCTGTCTAGTTTTGCCAGCCGAACCGCCATCGATTTTTCATTAAACTACCCATGTCTAAACTCACTGCCTACGCTGCTTGTTGCAGCAATTGATTGATCTGTGAGAAATGGCTAATCACCACATCCGCGCCAAATTGATGCACATCATAATCGCCGTGGTAACCGTAATCCACACAAATAGAATAAAAACCGGCCGCTTGCGCCGCTTTAATATCATTTACCGAATCACCCACCATAATGGACTGCTCAGGTAACACCTTAAAAAACTCAGCAACCTCAAGCAATGGCATCGGGTGCGGCTTACGTTGAGCATAGCTATCACCACAGACGACTTTATCAAAGTAAGGCAATAAGCCGATCTCTTCCAACAGCGGCGTGGTGAACTGAGCGGGCTTATTGGTAATACACGCGAGCTTAATGCCAGCGGATTTAAACGCCGCTAGCGTATTTTCAACCCCGTCATATATCACGCTATCTCGGTTTAAAAACTCGGCGTAATACTTTAAAAAAATGGGGTACGCTTTTTTAAACACATTCTCGGGTACATCACCGTTGATATCGCCTGACAACGCTCGCTTAATTAACACCTGAGCACCATTGCCTATCCAGCCGCGCACTTGTTCTTGTTCACGAGCGGGTAGCTTTAATTCCGCCATTGTGTGCGCAACAGCTTGCGCAATATCCGGCACGCTATCCAACAAAGTGCCGTCTAAATCAAAGGCCATTAACTTTATCTGGCAATTGTCGCGCAATGATTTCAATCGACTGCCTTGGCTATTTGCTCACGCATATCGGTAATCGTTTTTGCATAATCGTCGGTATTGAAAATAGCCGAACCCGCAACAAACATATCGGCCCCAGCGGCGGCAATTTCGCCAATGTTGTCGATTTTTACACCGCCGTCTACTTCTAAACGAATATCCAAACCGCTGTCATCAATGCGTTGACGAACTTGGCGTAACTTATCCAAAGTAGAGGGGATAAAGCTCTGCCCGCCAAACCCAGGGTTAACTGACATCAATAAAATAACGTCCACTTTATCCATCACATGATCAAGATAGCTTAACGATGTCGCGGGGTTAAACACCAAGCCCGACTGGCAACCCAACTCACGAATCAAGCCTAAGCTTCGATCAATATGTTCGGAGGCTTCTGGGTGAAAGGTGATGATGCTAGCGCCTGCTTTTGCAAAGTCAGGGATAATTCTATCCACCGGTTTCACCATCAAATGAACATCTATTGGCGCAGTCACACCATGCTTGCGCAAGGCCTCACACACCAAAGGCCCAATGGTTAAATTCGGCACATAATGGTTATCCATGACATCAAAATGCACAACATCGGCACCCGCCGCCAGAACGTTATCAACTTCCTCGCCTAAACGAGCAAAATCCGCAGCTAAAATAGACGGTGCAATTAACGGTGTTCTCATCTGATTCACAACTGTTTTATAAAAAATGAAGCTTACCCGAAAGTGCAATTTATTTCACCCGAATCGGCTTTTTAACACTCATATAGGCCACTATCTCAGACGTTTGATGGATAAAAACTTATTTTCTGCGGCTATTTCCATTTCAAACACCCCATAAACCCCATCGTGGGTTAGAAATTGCCGGACTTTATCTGCCGCGAATCCAACTCGCCTACCATCGGGGCACAACGTGGAAATTGCTTTCGCGTGCACCTTTTATACACAGCCGAAAACCTGTCTGCTGAAATAGCTAATTTAAAGATTAATCGCTGGCCTGCCATGTGATGATTTCATGCTAACGCGAGTTGCCACTAGATTTTTTACTCGCTGTGATGCACCATAAACATATCAAGCAACCCACCCTGTACGGCAATACATGTTGAAACATTTTTTCACCCATTTAATCTTCGCTTTTTGCATCGGCATAAACCAGATAGCACGGACGTCTGATACGCCCTCTGAAAAACGCATCAAAAAAGGAGCCACATGATCCCTCTCGCTATTACTTTGCACGTTCTGTCCGCTGTTATTTGGGTTGGTGGCATGTTTTTCGCCTACCTAATATTACGCCCTATTGCTGCTATACAATTCGAGCCACCCCAGCGCCTTACCTTATGGTCAAACGTTTTTTCTAAGTTCTTCCCCTGGGTCTGGGCCGCTGTAGCGTTACTGCTGGGAACTGGCTTTTGGCTTATTTTTAACCAATTTGGTGGCATGCAGAATGTAGGCGCGCATATCCACGTGATGATGAGCATGGGTATTATTATGTCGCTTATTTTCATGCATTTATTTTTCGGCCCCAGCCGTCGCTTGACTCAGGCGGTTATTGAGCACAATTGGGAAGTCGCCGGGGAAAATTTGGCGCA
>DUCA01000173.1 GCA_012960055.1 Cycloclasticus sp. | reverse complement strand
CGTTTGCTGCTCAATAGCCCGCTCGATAGCATGCGCCATTTCAAGCTGTCCTTTACGAGGTTGAAATCCATTGATGTGATTTGCCAGCTCGCCATCGGCGCCAAATATAGAATCTAGATCGTGCAATGAACTATCCGTTAAAATTAATACGCGGTTTTATACGCGCCACGCAGACGCATCTAAACCATCTTCAATTGTCCACACCAAGGTGGCGATATCTCGGAACTTAGCAACCGACATTGCGCCGCGTTTCATTCGGCTTGAATTGTCAGACAGGTTGTCAAAAACATCATCACGCGTCGCTTCGAATATTTCAAATGCCTGATACTCTTCGTTCATCAAAATCAGCACAACTGAGTCCCATTCCTTGTCTAATTTTAACTGCCCTAGCCGTTGCCCATGGTAATTATTATTAAAAATTGTACGTGCTTTAATTTGCACTTTTCCCAGACCAACGCTCAACACGCGCTTAGCATCAAAGCCTGACCGGTCTTCGCTCAACTCTAAACCTAAAAACTTTGCCACATCGTTTCCAGCTACTTCATTGCTCACCCCGGGCAAGGGTTTACCGGTCATTTTTTTAAAATCAACCGCTAACTGTCGAGCTTGTTCAATTAACTTATCGACAGAATAAAGGCTAGTTGGCGATGTCATACTAAAACAACCTGCTGGCATTAGCGCGGGCTTGATTAGCTGAGCTCGCCTTACCTAAACGCTCATAACAAGCGGCTATTAGCATCCAATTGTTGCGCTGTAAGCCCTTGTTTTTTGCCGCAAGTAAATTAGATTTTTTAGCCAGACTGATCGCCAAGGCATGTTTTTTTTGTTGATAACGTATGGTAGCCAAGGCATGCCAGACCTGAGCATCTTTAGGAGCTATACGTACCGCACGCTCCAACTTCGAAGCGGCAATATCTAACTGACCACTTTCGCTTTGTTGATTAGCGCTATTTAGCAGCGCTAAGACAGCAGGATTCCGCACGCCAGACGCGGCATCACTTGGCGTAACATAATCTTCGGCTTGTACCGCTTGCTCATCAATCGGGTAGGTTTTAACACCTTGAGACGTCTGTGATGGGAATGCCGTTGCTTGACCTGGGCGCCCAATGGGTGCAGGCACTTGGTTGTACATAGATAAATCTGCACACGCTGACAAGGTTAACAGTGTCACAAGAGCAACTAGTAACTTCATATTTTATTATCTATCATTAATTAAACCATCTAACCAGTGCCCAGCGTGCTCCAAGGTCCTGTCAACCGCTCCAACACAGGGTGAGAATTCCACAGGAGATGAACCTTTTATGAACGGATATTGTACAGCATTCGTACAAAACTCATTACCACGAAGGCCTTGCTCATCAACCCAGCTAAGCTCAATATCCTCGGGTTGAGTTAGCATCAAGGATTGAGTTGAAATTTCCGCCATCACACTCGACCAAACCTGTAAAGCGCCACTTGCGCCGGTTAATTTAGACGGTTTATTATCATCACGACCAAGCCAAACAACCGCTAAATAATCACCACTAAAACCTGCAAACCAACTATCTCTTAGCTCATCGGTGGTACCCGTCTTACCTGCTAAATTAAAATCCGCGGACATATAACGATAAGCCGAACGACCGGTGCCCTCTTTCATCACTTCTTGCAGTGCCGTATTAAGCAAATAAACGGCTGACGGGTTGACCACCTCACGTATATTTAAAGCATAGCGTTGAAGAGCAGAATGATCGCTAGACGTTACCGACTGAATGGAACGCAAATGGGTAAAAAAGCCATCTCCGGCCAAGGTTTGATACATTTGCGCCACCTCTATAGGTGACAACGGCAAAGCACCCAACAACAATGAAGGATACGGCTTTATTGGCCGCCTAACGCCTAGATCTTCTAACATTCTTTTCACGTTTGGAACTTTTAAATTCATACCCAAACGCACCGTAGCTAGATTGTAAGAATGCGACAGCGCTGTATGCAAAGGCACGAAACCATGCTCAATTTTGTCATAATTCTTCGGCGACCAACGTTCGCCAGAACGTTGCGTTAGTGTAATAGCAGAATCATCAATACGAGACGTTAAGGTATAGTTCGACGGTTGAGACAATGCGGTTAAATACACCGCGGGTTTTACCAAAGAGCCAATTGGCCTGATGGCATCTAATGCACGGTTGAAACCGTTAAACGTGGGATTTCTATCACCAATAACAGCAACAATCTCACCGCCTTCACGCCGCGTAATAACCATCGCGCCTTGTAATTTACCTTTCTCAATACCGTACTGCTTATTCAAGGACTGTAATTTTTGTTTAAACAGTGTCTCAGCCGTCGTTTGAATGCTGTAATCCAAGGTAGAAAATATATTAAGGCCGTCTGAACGTAAATCTTCATCTTTATAATCTCGGCTTAATTGACGTTTAACCAAGTCTAAGAAAGCGGGAAAGCGCGAGCTTTTTATTTGTCTAAATGGG
>DUCA01000172.1 GCA_012960055.1 Cycloclasticus sp. | reverse complement strand
CCGGTAGCCAGTTTGAACAGCCAAAACACAGACCAAAGGCTTAAATAGCCGACTAAGGCACCAATCAGCGCGACTTGCGGGGAGACAAAAACATTAAACAGGCTGATAAATAGCGCAAACCAAAGCAATGGAAGCGTGATGTTATCGGGTAGCAACTGTGTATCAACATCGATTAAGGCTAGACAAATCAAGACCCAGGTAAAAATTAAAGCAGCACAACCTTGTAATGTTGCGCCAAACTGCATAGCGATAAGAATGAACAATAAAGCGGTTATTAATTCAACGACGGGATAGCGTATTGAAATGGATTTTTTGCAGCTTTTACAACGCCCTCTTAAGAACAAATAACTCAAAACCGGAATGTTATCAATCGCCCTGATGGGGTGGTTGCAAGAAGGGCAACGTGAACGTGGTTGTGATAAATTGAAAACGACGGGTGAAATGCTTTCAGTTTCTGTTTGCTCAAGAAAACTCAAACACTCTTGTCGCCAGCTTCGTTGCAACATAATCGGCAAGCGATAGACTACAACGTTGAGAAAACTACCCACGAGAAGTCCGAGTAGGCCAGTAGATAGGTATAAAAATAGCGCGCTTTGTTCAAGCGCTTGAATTATGTTCATGTGTGGAATAACCGCTGTTTAGCTTTTATAAAACAGATCCTAGCATAAAGATGGGTAGGTACATCGCAACGATTAAACCACTGACCAAAACGCCTAAAATGGCCATAATCGATGGTTCGATTAAGCTGGCGAGGGAGTCAACTGCGTTATCGACTTCTTCTTCGTAGAAATCGACAACTTTGCCCAACATGGTTTCAACTGAATCCGTTTCTTCACCAATGCCGACCATTTGTACCACCATATGTGGGAATAAGCCAACATTCAACATGGATTGTTGTAGTTGAATGCCGGTAGCAACTTACTCCGTCATGTTCAAAACGGCATCGGCATAAACAATGTTACCTGTTGCGCCGGAGACAGATTCCAAAGATTCAACAAGAGGAACGCCAGCAACAGACATAGTCGATAAGGTTCTTGTATACCGCGCGATAGCGGCTTTATTCATAATGTCGCCAATAACTGGCATTTTAAAACCATTTTATCCAGCAAGTGGTTGAATTTGCGTGAGCGTTTCTTCACCTGCATGATGGCAGAGACGCCGGCTTGTTGTACGGCGGCGAGGCGGCTTTCATTGTGTTGCTGGTAACCATGATGATGGGTGCAGATGTTTTGTTCTCTAATGTAAGCTGACAACTCTCGACCATCCATTTCCGGCATATTGTAGTCGGTCACGATTAAGTCAAACTAAGTTGAATCTAACAGGCCGACGGCTTTATATCCATTTTCTAGCCCCATGGATGAGAGGGTTCGTCTGATATGTTTACGTGCAAGAGCACTGTCATCCACTAGGATAATTCTTAAGTCATCAGTCTCTGTGCTATTCAGTGCTAATTCTTCAGGGTTTAAGTGACTGAGGGATGTTTTTAGTGCAAGCTCTAGATTTTTTGTGACGAAAGGTTTGGGTAGAATGGCGACAACACCTGCTTGGCGAACGGCATCGAGTTGTTTAATGTCGGTAACACTGGATACCAATACGAAAAAATAGTTTGTTTGGCTTTGTCTTCTCTGAGTATATGAAGGAGCTCGTTGTCGGTCATATCGCTAAGGTAGTAGGCGCTAAGGATTAAATCTGGCGCGCCCATTTCTATATAATCCAGCGCCTCTTGAGCGGTACTAACAGCGTCTATTTTTTAATGGATAAGCGCTTTAATTCGCGTTTAATAATGTGTTCCATGTCATTCCATGGAAGATAAAGTGTAGTTGGTTTTTTTAGTTTTACTGAGAAAACAGTGAGTGGGGAATGATAAAATGGCGATGAATTTACACGTTAAGGTAAAGAAAATGGAAAAAGACCGTGATTTAGCCCCAACTTTTTGGCAAATGGTCGGTAGTACAATGTTGTCGTTTTTGGGGGTGTCTAAAGAATCGCGCAGAAAACGTGATTTTCAGCACGGCAACCCGAAGGTGTTTATTGTGACAGGCTTTATTATGGTCTTTCTGTTTATTATGATTGTGGTGGGTGTGGTGCAGTTGGTACTGCCTAGCTAATCAAATAATGCCAGCGTCTAAGCTGGCTGCCATGCACATGCCGAGTTCTTCACATTGCGTTACAAAGTCTTCTTGGAAATCACCGCGGCAGGTTAAAACGTCTTGAACGATGCGCCATTTCAGCCCTGTCAGGATGCTTTCTAACGCGCGTTTTGTGCCTGTTCCATCATGTCCCGCGCGAATAATAATGGCGCAAGGTAGTCCTTGCTGTTTTTCTAGGCACGGATAATAAATACGGTCAAAGAAGTCCTTCATTGCGCCGCTCATATAGCCGAGATTTTCAGGCGTTAGCAGCATAATGGCATCAGCCTCAAGCACGTCGTCGGCGGATGCTTGTAACGGCGCGACGTGGCGTATGTCTACGTTTTCAATATCAGGGTGTTGAGCGCCACGCACCATCGCATCGGCTAATTTCTGCAAATTAACCGATGGCGTGTGGGCAACCAGTAATAATGTTTTAGCAACAGGCACTGTTCCTATCCTAAGCAGAGACAGTAAGCAGCTTACGCCTTTTGCTTACAGTGATGCGATTTTTTCTTTTTGCTCGTTTAGGTTATTAAGCTTTGAAGAAATATCGGCTTGCTTGGCTTTCTCTTTTTCAACCACCGCAGCGGGTGCTTTATCCACGAAAGATGCATTTGACAGCTTTCCGCTAATGCGTGCGTTTTCTTTTTCTAGCTTATCAATTTCTTTGTTCAGTCGATCAAGCTCGGCTTGTTTGTCAATCAACCCAGCCATAGGGATAAGCACTTGCATGTCGCCAACCAGTGCGGTGGCTGACTGAGGCGCTTCGTCGTTGCTTGATAAGGTGGTGATGGACTCTAAACGTGCTAACTTTTCAATTAACAATGTGTTGCTAGAAAGGCGCTGTTGATCGTCATCCGAACTGTTTTTAAGTAAAACGGGCAGTAGTTTTCCTGGTGCGATATTCATCTCACCACGAATTTTTCGAATACCCATCACAAAGTCCATGATCCATTGCATGTCTTGTTCCGCGGCAGCGGAGATTTTACTGTCGTCTGATTTAGGGAAGGGTTGAAGCATAATCGTGTCGCCTGACTTACCAGCCAAGGGTGCAACTTGTTGCCAAATTTCTTCGGTGATGAATGGCATAATAGGATGCAGTAGGCGCAACACGGTTTCTAACACGCGAATAAGGGTTTGTCGTGTGCCTCTTTTTTGTTCATCTCTACTGTTTTCATCAAATAGAATCGGTTTTGATAATTCTAAATACCAATCGCAGTATTCGTTCCATAGGAATTCGTATAGTGATTGGGCGGCTAAATCAAAACGGTATTTCTCGATAGAGGCCGTCACGCTGGCTTCTGTTCGTTGTAAACGCGAAATAATCCATCTGTCTGGCAGACTGTAGTCGCAGGCTTCATGATCAAGGCCGGTGTCTTCGCCTTCGGTATTCATTAGCACGTAGCGTGTCGCATTCCACAGTTTATTGCAGAAGTTGCGGTTGCCTTCAATACGGTTCAAATCAAAGCGAATATCACGACCGGTGGATGCCAGTGAGGCGAAAGTGAAACGTAAGGCGTCGGTACCGAAGGAAGGAATGCCATCAGGGAAGTGTTTACGTGTGTCTTTGTCGATTTTTGCAGCCATTTTGGGCTGCATGAGCCCTTTGGTACGCTTTTCTAATAAGGCTTCTAAGGTGATACCGTCAATCAGATCAATTGGGTCGAGTACATTGCCTTTAGATTTAGACATTTTTTGGCCTTCTGCATCGCGCACAAGGCCGTGAATGTATATTTCTTTGAAGGGCACATCGTCCATAAATTTCAAGCCCATCATAATCATTCTGGCAACCCAGAAGAAGATGATGTCGAAACCGGTGACCAGTACGCTGGTTGGGTAGAAGGTGTCTAGCTCGGGTGTTTTATCCGGCCAGCCTAGGGTGGAAAATGGCCAAAGAGCAGAGGAGAACCAGGTGTCCAGTACGTCTTCGTCTTGTGTTAGTGCAAGCTCGTTAGCCAGTTGATGTTTCTCGCGAACTTCCGCTTCGTTGCGACCAACGTAGATGTTGCCGTTGGCATCGTACCAAGCAGGGATTCTATGTCCCCACCAAATTTGACGTGAAATACACCAGTCTTGGATATCGTTCATCCAGTTGTAATAGGTTTTGTCCCAATTTTCAGGCACGAATTTAATTTTGCCGCTTTTAACCGCTTCAATCGCCGGTTCAGCCAGTGGTTTGGCTTTTACGAACCATTGATCGGTCAGTAATGGTTCAATGATGACGCCCGAACGGTCCCCACGGGGAATCATCAGCATGTGGTCGTCTACTTTAACCAGTAAGCCTAAATCATCGAGGTCTTGGACGATTTTTTTGCGCGCTTCTACGCGATTCATGCCACGGTATTTCTCAGGCGCGTCGTCGTCAATACAGGCATCTTTTGTGAAGATGTTGATTAACGGCATGTTGTGGCGTTGGCCTACTTCATAATCGTTAAAGTCATGCGCAGGAGTGATTTTTACGCAACCGGTGCCAAACTCAGGGTCAACGTAATCATCGGCAATGATAGGTATTTCACGTTGGCAAAGTGGTAGCGCAACGGTTTTACCAATCAGGTGTTGATAGCGTTCGTCGGACGGGTGAACGGCTACGCAAGCATCGCCCAACATGGTTTCTGGTCGTGTGGTGGCGACGACTAATTCGCCACTGCCATCGGCTAATGGGTAGCGCATATGCCACATGTGGCCTTGTTCTTCTTGCGAAATGACCTCTAAATCAGACACCGCTGTGTGTAATTTAGGATCCCAGTTCACCAGGCGTTTGCCACGATAAATTAAGCCTTCTTCGTGTAATTTTACAAAGACTTCATTCACGGCTTTGGACAAGCCTTCATCCATGGTGAAGCGTTCACGCGACCAATCAAGCGATGAGCCCATGCGACGTAATTGTTGCGAAATGGTGTTGCCGGATTCTTCTTTCCACTCCCAAATACGTTCTACAAAGTTTTCACGGCCTAAATCGTGGCGCGTTTTGCCTTCGGCGTTGAGTTGACGTTCAACCACCATTTGGGTGGCAATGCCTGCGTGGTCGCTACCTGCTTGCCAAAGGGTGTTGTTGCCTTGCATACGATGGTAGCGCGTAAGCGAGTCCATGATGGTGTCTTGAAAGGCATGCCCCATATGCAAACTGCCCGTGACATTGGGCGGTGGGATCATGATGCAATAGGCTGAATCACCCCCTTTAGGTTGGAAGTAACCTTGTTGTTCCCATTGGCTATACCAGCGAGATTCAATGTCGTGCGGGGCGTATGTCTTTTCCATCGTGCGGCTTAATCGTTGATTCTGAAGGGCGGTATTATAGCCTTGTCGATGAAGATGAGGTTATTGCTAACGTATATTTTCTATGAGGAGTTTTATTCGCGAAGTGTTTTGCTGATTTTATGTATTAGGTTTCGCCCTAAAAGGCGAGTTATTCTTTTTCCTTCAGCAACAAAAGAGTAACAAGAAAAAAAGTCGCCCACTACTTTCACCCCGAAGTTTTTCTGCAAAACTAATAATTAGAATAGCTATGGTGGAATTCGCCTAAAAAACAGGCTCAATACCCAAAGGGCATAAGCCTAAAATCACAATTTGTGCGTATGTAACGGATAGCCTCGACTTTTATAAAACTTAAACCGCTCCCGCCCAGCCTGTTTAATCGCTTCATCTTGGTTGAGAAGTTCGGCAAAACGTTTAAATCGTCCAAAACAATCGGGCGTTTGCTGGGTTAAATTGATGAGCACATCGTGAATGTCTAACGGGTCGCCGCTGTGATTGATATACACGGGGTTATCAGCGCACTCATTCGCGTCCGTGGTGTGAGGTACAAAACTGGTGGCGGAGAACGACCACAACAATTCATCCAGTTTTTTAGACTGTTCTTCAGATTCGGTGTGGATATAGACGCGATGCCCTTGCTTGCTGGCTTTTTGAGCAAGCCGGCAAGCAAAAAGTTGCTGCTGATTTATGCTGGCATCGGGTAACACATAAAAATCGATTCGAGTCATGCGGGTGTTGGTTTGACTAGCAACGATCCAAAATGAACTGACTGAGCATATGTACAGGTCGGCCGGTTGCGCCTTTATCCGCGCCGGATTTCCATGCAGTGCCGGCAATGTCTAGATGTGCCCATTTGTAATCTTCAGTAAAGCGCGACAAGAAGCAGGCAGCGGTAATGGTGCCGCCAGCAGGGCCGCCAATATTGGCTAAATCAGCGAAGTTGCTTTTTAACTGAGGACGATATTCGTCCCATAGCGGTAATTGCCATGCTTTATCTCCTGCTTTTATGCCGGCGCCTAACAGTTCGTTGGCAAGTTCATCGTTATTGCCTAACAAGCCGGTTGCGTGTTTGCCTAATGCGACGACGCAAGCGCCGGTTAATGTGGCAATATCAATCACTACATCGGGTTCAAATTTAGCACAATAGGTCAATGCATCGCATAAAATTAGACGGCCTTCGGCATCGGTGTTGAGGATTTCGATGGTCAAGCCTGCCATGCTGGTAACGATATCGCCAGGTTTGTTGGCATCGCCATCAGGTAGGTTTTCTGATGAAGGAACAACGCCGACCACGTTGATGGCTAGGTTTAATTCAGCACACATTTGCATTACGCCAAACACGCTGGCACCACCACACATGTCGTATTTCATTTCATCCATTGCTGCTGACGGTTTGATGGAAATGCCGCCGGCATCAAAGGTTAAGCCTTTGCCAACAATAACGATGGGTTTTTGAGAAGCCGGTCCGCCTTTGTGCTCCATGGTGATCAGCTTTGCAGGTTCGCGAGAGCCACGTGACACGGACAATAACGAGCCCATGCCAAGTTTTTCCATTTTCGCTTCATCAAGTACGGTGACTTTAAGTGATTTGTGTTCTTTGCCTAATGCCTGTGCGGTATCGGCTAAGTAAGTAGGGGTGCAGATATTGCCAGGTAAATTGGCTAATTTTTTTGCGCTATCAACGCCGTTAGCTATACTTGAAGCAATCGTGGCCGCTTTGTCTATTGATGCGGCAGAGCTATCGCTAGTTACCAGTAACTGACAGGTCTCTAGAACATATGCGTCGGGTGCCGATGTGGTTAATGTTTCAGTATATTGATACAGCGCTTCACGTGATTTAAGGACTAATTGGCGAACTTTCCAATCATCATTTTTATCGACTACCTCAACAGTAAGCAGTGCCGAACAAATGGATTTAATCGGCAAGCTTTTAAGTGCATTGATAGACGCGCTTGAGGCTTTATTAAAGTCAACATCGGTTGTTTTTCCTTGCTCTCCAATACCAACAAGAAGAACGCGTTTTGTTTTGCTACCCGCAGGCATCTGTAATAACAAGGTGTTACCGGCTTTGCCTGTTGCATCGCCTTGTTTTAAAACGGCAGAAATTTGTTTACCGTGGGCTTGGTCGAAGGTGTCAGTTACCTCAGTCTGTTTGCCTTTGCTGAAAACTGGCAAGATAAGGCAAGGTGTTGAAAGTTTATCGATTTGACCCTTTGTTGAAACAAATTGCATGGTGTGACCCCAGTGATTAGTAATGTTTTTGTTTGGCTTTTCCGTTAGGATACGGCAACATAATCTGCATAGATTTAAGTGTCTAACTATAAGCGAAATACACCATTGATGTCTGCGTTTAAATTAAAAATTATTGACCGTTTATTCGTTGTTCAGCTGAGTAAAATGATGCTGGGTGTGATGACGGTGTTGTCAGTAATTTTATTAAGCCAACGTTTGGTGCGCTTACTTTCAAAAGTAACGGCGGGGGAGTTGTCGACGGATGCCGTGCTGTCTTTAATCAGCTTTAATATGCTGCTGCTGATTATTAAGATTATTCCTGTCGCGTTATTGTTGTCGGTACTCATGGTGCTGGGGCGGATGTACCGTGACCATGAAATGACGGCGTTATTTTCAGCAGGCGTTGGGCTTAAACAAATTTATCGTTCAATTTTTATTTTTGTGGTGCCATTGTTTGCACTCACGTTGTATTTATCACTGGTGACTGCACCGTCTTTAATGCAAGCCGTTGAGCGGGTAAAAACGGCAGATCAGGCGAATCTAGATATTCATGGCATCACCGATGGGCGTTTTAACGAATACAGCCGTGGCGATTTGGTTTTTTATGTTGAAGAAATAACCGATGATGACAAAATGCTGAACGTGTTTATTCAAAACCGTCAGCACGGAAAATTGGGTATTACCTCGTCTAAAAGCGGTGAAATTAAAGTAGACCCTAAAACCGGTGACCGCTTTATTATCCTTAAAGACGGTAATCGTTACGAAGGTGTGCCGGGTCAGGCGGATTATAAAATCACTAAGTTTAAAGAGTATGGTGTGGTGGTGGCTCAAGCGAATGACAAGGCAGTGACCTTCCAGACGAAAGAAAAATCGACCCGTGTCTTAATGGAAATGACGTCCCCTCGAGCCATCAGTGAGCTTCAGCGCAGGTGGTCTCTTCCCTTGGCAATACTCACGTTTGCATTATTGGCGGTGCCCATCAGCCGTGTATCGCCGCGCGCAGGCATGTACGGTAATTTATTAACGGCGTTGTTGATTTATATTATTTTTGAAAACTTCATGAGTTTGTCTCACTCTTGGATCGTGAAAGGGACTATCCCCTCTTGGGTTGGCGTTTGGTGGGTGCACTTGTCGATGATGGGCTTGGCCGGTTTCATGGTTATCAAAATGCTTGGTTTCGGCTATCTTAAAAACACCATATTGTCGAAGAAATGAAAGTCATTAATAGATACATTGCGATAGAAATACTAAAAAGTACCGCAGTTGCAATGGCGTTTTTATTGTCGTTGGTTTTGGTGATTACTTTTGCTGATGAAATTGACGACATGGGTACAGGCCAGTACGGGTTTGTAGAGATTCTTAAATATCTGATGTTAATTGCGCCGCGTAATTTTTATGAATTGTTGCCATCAGCTGCCTTATTGGGTGCCTTAATAACGCTGGGCGGTATGGCGAATAATTACGAATTAACCGCTATGCGGGCGGCGGGTGTTAGCCGTTGGCAGATTATTTTTGCAGCGCTTCGTGTTGGTGTGTTGTTGATGGCTGTGTCGTTATTTGTCAGTGAAGTGGTGGCGCCAACAACGGAGCAGGCTGCGCAAATGCTGAAGTTCACCTCGAAGAATGAGCAGGTCGCGTTGAGAACAAAATATGGCTTTTGGATGCGTGACGGCAATACCTATTTAAATATCCGTGAAATTTTAAACTCATCTGAACTTAAGGATATGAGCATATATGAGATGACAGATAACAATGAATTGAAATATGTAACACACGCGCAGAGCGCTAGTTTTGTTGAGGAAAAGTGGCAGCTTAGTGGCATACAGCAAACCACGATTACGGATGAAGGTGTGGATGTTTCTAACTCGGATACAGCATTATTGGATTCGTTACTTAATCCAAGTTTACTCGATGTGATTGTTGTTAAGCCTGAACGTTTATCAATAGTTGGTTTGGCGAGTTATATTCAGTTCCTTGAAAACAATGGACAAGACGCATCGCGTTTTCTGGTGGCCATTACCGGTAAGTTAGTGCGTCCGTTTGTGATTTTAGTGATGTTGTTAATCGCCATACCCATGGTATTGGGGGTGAAGCGCGCCGGTAGTACGGGGACGCGCATTTTGATTGGTGCGTTGATTGGTATTGGTTTTAATTTGCTTGACCGATTATTTGGAAATGTGGGTGTGGCGTATGGATTTAACCCCGTTATTGCCGCGTCATTACCTTTTTTGTTGGCCTTAGCAGTATCGGTTTTCACTATCCGTAGAATGGATTAATTTAGTCAGATTCCTTCCAGTCTAAGTGGCTTTTTGATGCAATATCGTGCCACATCAAGCGGTCTTTATTAAATAACATCCAAGCGATACCTACGCCACATAGCCCCCAAGAAAGGATGGCGGTGGTAAAGCGTATGAATGCTTGTTTCCAAGAAATGGCAGAGCCATTGTTGTTGACGACTTGCAGCTTCCAAGCAACAAGACCAAGAGTTTGGCCGCCTCGCGTCCAAAACCAGCCATAAAAGACAAAGCTAACGAGCAGTAAGTAAACCGAAAACATCCATGAGTTGGGTTCGAATAAATTGTCTTTTTGGAAAGGAAGGATAGCCAGTGTTGCCGCAAAAAAAACGGCGATAAGTAATAAAAGGTCGTAAACGATAACGGCCAGTCGTTTAAAAATACCTGGCGGGTTTTGATGGTCTTTCATGATGTGTTTTAACGGTTAAAGTAAACGGGGTGCATTGAGTTCAGCTTGAAATTGATTAATGCGGTTTTCAATTTGGCTACTTAAATAAAAGTTATTATCGGCGGCGCGTAAGGCTTGTTCAAGTTGAATGATAGCGTCTTTAGTAAACCCTAAGGAGTAAAAATATTCTGCTCTGTATTGGAACCCGCGAACTGGATTTTTTGCTTGTCCGTAGGCGATAGATAATAAATCAAAAACGTTAGGTGTTGGGTTAAATTGTTGTAAATCATGGTTTAAGTAGGTGAGTGCTTGTTGCGGTTTGCCGTTATGTAATAACACTTGTGCATACAGCAGGTTTACCGCCCGACTTTTGGGGAAGAGTTGTTTGGCTTTTTGAAATAGCGCTAACGAGGCCTGAGGTTTTTCATCGCGGTATTCATTGAGTGCGAAGGCGGTTAAATAATGCAATCGTTTTGGATTTCGTTGAGTCAGAGCTCGTAAAATATTACGAGCTTTGCCGAACTGTCGATCTTTCATCAAGGCGAGGGCTAATCCATAGCTTGCGGCATCTTTAACGCCTTGCGTGCCTTGTTTTGATTCGTTCTCAAGTGTCTTTATAAGTTCTGCAATAGAGGTTTGACGCAATTTAGCGAGACGGATTTTCATTCTAATTAAACGAAAATCTTGCGAGTCTTCTACTTGTTTGTATGGGTATTTTTCGGCTCTTGCCGACGTGTCTGAAATTCGTGAAATAGGGGCGGGGTGGGTTCTTAAAATTTCAGGCATCTTTTGGCCGTAATAACGCGAGGCTGCTTGTAATCGACCAAAGAATATAGGCATGCTTCGTGGGTCAAATCCAGCATCGGCTAAATTTTGTACGCCTACTCGGTCAGCTTCAGCTTCATGGCTGCGGGTGAAGTTAATTTGTTTTTGTACTTGCCCCGCTTGTACGGCAAGAATGGCGGCGGGACCTATGCCGGGTACGGCAGCGCCTAAAATAACAGCGGCCAGTGTCGCGGCGGCGCTGGGCAAAGACATTTGGCTGGCGGTTTCAATTGCGCGTTGTAAATGTTGTTGGGTCACGTGGCCAATTTCATGAGCAAATACAGAGGCCAATTCACTCTCTGATTCGGTGGCAAGTATTAGCCCCGAGTTAATACCGATGTTGGCGTTGGGGCCGGCAAATGCGTTGATGCGGTTGTCACGGACGACGAAAAAATTAAAACTTCGATTGGGTTGTTCGCTAAATTTGGCGATTTTGTCACCCAGTTGCTGAACGTAGTCATTAATTTCTTGGTCGTTGCTTAAAGGGATGCTGCGGCGAATGCTTCGAAGAAATGCTTTGCCTAGTTTTTTTTCTAATTCACCGGAAATGATGATGTTAGAGGTGTTGCCAATGTCAGGTAATTTGATTCGGTTGTTGGCGACGCTTTCATTCGACCAAAGCAGTGAGCTACCCATAAAAACGATAGTGAAAACCGACGAGAGAATTATGGTAAAAAAACAACGCATGGTATTATGCTGAGCAATCCTTTTTATGGGTGTTACCCCAGTTTAATTGAGTTTAAAAGCAAGATAAATGAAAATCTCGGTTCAAATAAATGCCAGTCCATATCAGCACCAAACTGCGGATACGGCGTGGCATTTTATTCAAGCGGCGTTAGTCAGTGGGCATGAGGTTTATCGGGTGTTTTTCTACCATGATGGGATTTATAACGCGCTTCGAGATTCTCGTCCGCCTGGTGATGAAAGGGATATTGTAAAGAGGTGGTCTGAGTTATATAGGCAAAGCAATATTGATTTAGTGGTGTGCGTGTCCTCGGCGCAACGAAGAGGTTTGTTGGAACAGTCCGTGGCTAAAAAGGTGGGCGGTTATGACAAAGCGTTAGCCGACGGTTTTCGTATAGCGGGACTCGGTTTGTTAATGGAAGCCGTGATAGATTCGGATCGTCATGTGACGTTTGGTGATTAAGATGAAAACACTGGTTTTTGTTATTGATAAACCGCTTCATGGCAATGTGCGTGCGCAGGAATTCTTGGATATGGCGATGATGGCGGCAGCGTTTGATCAACGCGTATTGATAGTGTTTGAAGGGGATGGTGCGTACGCGCTAATGAAAAATCAACACGCTGACGTCATTGGCCTAAAAAATATGATACCTGTTTTAAATGCCTTAGCTATTTACGATATTAATGATGTATTGATTGAACGAGAATCCATGAAATCAAGAGCCATAAGCGAAGATCAGTTGCTCATTCCTGCGGACATACTGTCTCGTTGTGATATTAAAAGTCGAATGAATGCTGCAGGTCACGTGTTTAGTTTCTGATGTTATTTATCATCAATAAAAACAGTGCCGTGATAGGAGGTTGCATTGCGAAAGCATCCGCTGATGATGTTGTTTTGTTGATAGAAGATGCGGTATTTGCGGTTATTGAATGTGGTGAATCGCCTGTTATGCGAAGGTCGGATAATAATACCGCAGCGATTTACGCCTTGTCTCCTGACATGCAAGCAAGGGGTGTTCGAGAAGCGGCTTGTCATAAACACATAAAATTCGTTGATTACACAGGTTTTGTCGAGTTAGTCGTTAATCACAATCCAGTAAGGTCTATTTTTTGATGTTAGCAGAGCTTAATCGCGACGAATACGGTTTTTTGAAACAACGGTCGCAATGGACGAAAAGTGTGGCGGAAGCTATGGCGCTGGATGATGGTTTGGTATTATCAGTAGCGCATTGGGAAATTATCCATTTTATGCAGGCGTATTACGATGAATATAACCATCAACCGAATGCGCGGTTATTTGGGCAGGCAATAAAAAAATCCTTGGGGGCTAGTAAGGGCTCCTCGATCTACCTCTATAAGTTATTTCCAGATGGCCCACTAAAATACGCGAATAAATATGCGGGTCTTCCTATTCCGCCATCCTGTATATAGGTCGTTAGTCCGCTTGTTTGAAACGGTGAATCTGTCGCCGTTGCTTTTTATTCGGTCGTTCAGACTGGGGTGCAGAGGCGTAGATGGCTTTGTTCAAGGCGATAAGTTTTTTTCTATGCTCCGTGCTTTCTTCACTTTCTCCGTACAGTGTTGATGCTTCGCTGGCAGGGCGGCGTTGAGTGTTTAAGCCCAATATTGTGCCCCCCCAACGGTAGCCAACTTTATTGATTTGCAAGAGATCGTTAATTTGAACTTCTTTACTGGGCTTAACCCGTTGGCCATTAACGTGAACTTTGCCGCCCGAAATGGCGTCGGATGCTAAGCGGCGAGTTTTAAAAAACCTGGCAGCCCAAAGCCATTTATCTAAACGAAGTTTTAGCAACGCTTGTTTTTCTTTAGCCACAAATATTATGCAAGCAATACGTCTAATTCACCTGCACTTTCAAAGCCGTAAAGTTCGGTGCAATCACCAATGTGGATGGTGCCATTAAAAATTTGCGGGACGGTGGTTCGTTGGCTTTTTTGCATCATTTCGGCGCGCTTTCGCGGTTCTTTGCCGACGTCAATTTCGGTGAATTCAATATTTTTATGGTTCAGCAAGCGTTTCACATGGACGCAATAAGGGCAAAATTCCGTGGTGTAAATAATGATATTTGACATCTGAAAGTCTGATGATTTAAAAGACAGAATATTAACAGGTTTATGTAAATATTAAGGTGGATTATTCGGTTTATGCTGGTACAACGTAGTAGTTTTGAGTAAAATCACGCGAATTAAAAATATTTTCAGTGAAACAAGAGAGATTGAGGCAATGAAGCGATTATTAGCGATTTTATTAGTAGTGGGAATGGCGTTTTCTGTAACGGCCAATGCAGAGGGTGATGCTGCCGCAGGTATGATCAAAGGCCAGACATGTTTGGGCTGTCACGGGGTGGTTAATTACAACAATGTGTACCCAACGTATCATGTGCCAAAATTGGGTGGTCAACACGCTGGGTATTTGATTACGGCAATGAAAGCATATAAATCCGGTGCAAGAGATCATGCAACGATGTTTGCAAATGTGGCGGATTTATCTGAACAAGATATGCAAGACATCGCGGCGTACTTTGAAAAAGACGGCAAATAGAAGCCATTAAATAGGTCAATTGAGGAACAAAATGAAACAGTTAATTAAAATGATTTTTGCAGTAGGTATTGTTGCCGCCTCGGCAAACGTGATGGCAGGCGCTGATATTAAGGCAGGTGAAGAAAAAGCGACGGCATGTGTAGCCTGTCATGGAGCAAGTGGCGTGAGTGTAAACCCAATGTTTCCTACCCTTGCCGGTCAGCATGCGGATTACATGGTTCAAGTTTTAAATGCTTATAAATCAGGTAAACGCAAAAACCCCATAATGCAAG
>DUCA01000171.1 GCA_012960055.1 Cycloclasticus sp. | reverse complement strand
GGAGCGGCTTTACTAAGCTTTGCTGCAAGCGCATCGGCGGTGACGGATGCAGATATCGACAACTCGTTTAAACCGTACACAAAGGGCTTCCCTGCGGTTGAAGGCGTGGTGGCGGGTCTAGTGATTAATAAAGACAACGTGGATACCTATGCCAGCGTATTAGACGATGGCATGATTAAACACATTAAAGACGGTTGGGTCGAAATTACTGTTGGCGAGCCAATGGATTTTGTGCTTAACCAAGGGTATATCGATGCAACTAAAGCCGGTGCTAAAAATCACAAATTAGGCGCTAAAGTTGGCGAGCTTGAAGGTTATGTAGCTGGTCGTCCGTTCCCAATTGAGCCAAGTTTAGATGATCCACGTGCCGGTGAGAAAATGGCCTGGAATTTCCAGTACGGTTATAACTGGGGTGATGGTGCAGCGATTTCTCCGTTCTATTGGAAGTATAAGAATATGAACACGGGGAAAATTGAACGTACGATTAAGTTTAATTTCTACTTCTTAAACTTTGCTCACCGTGTGAATGACGAGCCTTTACCTGAATTTGAAAAAAATCCAGGCAAATTATTTCGTGCTATTTACTTAAACGTGGCAGAACCGTTTGATGTTAAGAATACTCAACTACTTATTCACCGTTCACAAAACGATTTGAAACGTGATAATGCTTGGTTGTATCTGGGTTTCCAACGCCGCGTACGTAGATTGGCAACAGGCCAAGTAACGGATTCGTTCTTGGGTTCTGATTTGATGATTGAAGATTTCGAAGGCTATAACGGTCGTATTTCTGATATGAATTGGACATACAAAGGTACAAAAACGATGCTGTTGCCAATGTACGATGCTTCAAAGCAAAAGCGTACAGATGAGTTTAAAGAATCTGATGGTTATACGTACTCTACGTATCACGGTAAAGGCGGCTGTTTTCCTAACGTAACGTACTCTTTGAGAAAAGTGTATGTTGTTGAGTCTGATCCAGTTGATCCTAACCATCCCATTGGCAAACGTGTTCACTTTATGGATGCACAAACTTTTACCTTACCTCGTACGGTTACTTATGATCGTCAAGGTAAATACTGGAAATCTTGGATGATTGGGCAAGCGCACCCAGATTCACATCACCCAGTTAACAAAGGCACAGGCGTTTCTGTGGATGATGCGTTCGGCATGATGGATGTACAGTCTTTACATTGTACAACAGGACAATTTAAAGGCCTTGTTGATCCAAAATTAGTTAAAAAGAAACAATTTAGCGTTCAGTATATGCGCTCATTTGGTAAATAATCTTTTAGCTAAAAAGAATAAGAAAGCCGGCTTTTTAGCCGGCTTTTTTTTGCGATATTGATAGTGATTAAAAGCATCATAATGCGTCAAAAATATTGTTATAGTTAATGTTATAAAAAGAAAATATTCGAGGGGGTTTACATGGATTACTTAAGGTATTTATTACCGGCTAGTTTCTTATTGATTACCGGCGTGGGTGTGTTGATGGGCGGTATTGCAACCTGGTTGGGGATGCTGTTATTCCCAATTGTCGCTTTTATAGAGTACTTTCTAAAAGATGATTTTAGCGTTCGCAAAATGAGCGATGCGGGTGCTGTTTTTATGTTGTATTTACAGCTAATTCCTTGGGTTTTTCTTTGGTATGCATTGTGGATGTTTTTGGGTACTGATTATTCGTGGTTTGCATGGGTAGGGGCTGTGTTATCAACGGCGTTGATAACCGCGGCTGTTGGCTTACCAATTGCGCACGAATTATTCCATCGTATCGAAGGTATTTCTCGGTTTACTGGGAATTTATTTGCGGTGACCCTAATGGCAGGCGATGTCGAGTTAGAGCATAGAATGGGGCATCATATTGAGACGTCTAGTCTTTTAGATATTGATACGCCGTTTAGAGGCGAATCGTCCTACGCATTTATTCCACGCTTGTTGCCGTATTTTCATATTGCGTCATGGAAAATGGAGAAGAAACGCTTCGTGTCTAAAGGCAAAAACCATTGGTCTTTAGGAAATAGAATCTTATGGGCGTGGTTTGCTTATGTAGTTTTACTGGCATTTTTTGCATTAACCGTTAGCCTATCAGCAGCACTGACCGTATTGATTATTTCACTGGTTGGCCAATGCATTATCTGCCTGTTTAGTTATGTTCAACATTATGGCCTGATACGTGTACCGGATACCCCCATTGAGAAAAGGCACGCACTTAACCATATCCGCCCATTATCACGGCTGTTAACGTTTGAAATTGTTACTCACTCACAGCACCACACGAACCCAACGGTTCCGTATCATGAGTTAACACCGTACGAAGATGTTATTCGCCCGGGTAGCGCCTATGGGTACTTTTTAATGACCTTAGTACCGCCTTTATGGCATAAAAAAATGCGAGTTCATCTTCAAGAATGGGATGATAAGTATGCATCTGAAGGCGAGTTGGTGTTGGCAAAAGAGGCGAATGCTAAAGCGGGTTGGACTGCTTAATTTTAATGTGAGTTAAATCATCTTACATGGATAAAAAATAGCAAGATGCATACAAAAGCTGTTTAATAAGAAACTTAATTTAAAAGTACACAATAGGGTGTAAGTCATGGGAAAGAAGCAACAGATTAATTTTGAAGATTTTTTAATCGACGATAAAGAGAAAGGGATTTATCGTACAGATCGAAAAGTTTTTACTGACGAAGACATCTTCGAAATGGAAATGAAAACCATTTTTGAGAAAAATTGGGTTTACCTTTGTCATGAAAGCCAAATAAAAACTCCCAATAGTTTTTTCACGGTTTATATGGGGCGCCAACCGGTTATTGTTACCCGCGATAAAGAAGGTGATATACATGGTTTTATTAATGCGTGTTCACACCGTGGTGCGCAGCTCGTAAATAGAGCGTGTGGCAATAAGCGTAAACTGGTTTGCCCATTTCACATGTGGACCTATGATATGAAAGGGAAGCTGCTAGATTGTGGTGAACACAAAGGTAACGTTGGGTACAGCGAGAATTTCAGTAAAGATGACTTAGGTCTTCAGAAGATAGGTAATATCGAGAGTTACCGTGGCTTTGTGTTTGGTGTGTTGGATGACGATGCTAGCAGCTTAAAAGAATTTTTAGGTGAAACAACACAAGCGATTGACCTAATGGTAGACCAAGCGGATGAGGGCCTTGAAGTGATACCCGGTATAACGACCTATACCTATAACGGTAACTGGAAGTTGCAGGCCGAAAACGGTGTGGATGGTTACCACTTAGAGGCTATACATGGTAATTATGTGATGACGCTAGCCAACCGCAAAAAAATTCAAGCTGATAACGACCCAGTTAAGGCGGCAGATGTAGGTGCAATGGCGACTAAAGGCTCAACTGATGAGTTGCCTGGCGGTTACTATCACCTAGGAAATGGTCACGTTATGTTGTGGGCGAAATTCCCAAATGCTGAAGATCGTCCTTTATATGTGGGTGGCCAGATGCCCGCGCTTCGAGATAAATTTGGCGAGGAAAGAGCAGAGTTTATGGCCGGGTTTTTACGCAACACCTGTATCTATCCAAATGTTTTTTTAATGGATCAAATGAGTACGCAGATTCGTCATTTCCGCCCTATTTCTGTTAATAAAACAGAAGTGACAACGTACTGCATTGCCCCTGTTGGGGAATCTGATGAAGCGCGTGAACGCCGTATTCGCCAGTATGAGGATTTCTTTAATGCCACAGGGATGGCAACGCCGGATGATTTAACCGCATTCAATAATAGCCAATTAGGTTTTATGGGTGAAAAGGCACGCTGGAGCGATATGTGCCGTGGGGCAATGAATGTTGTTGATGGGCCAGAAGCGGTTGCCAAAAAAGTAGGGCTTAACCCTGTTGAGTCAGGGGTTAACCTCGAAGATGAAGGAATTATGGTCGCGCAGCATAAGCGGTGGGCTGAGATGATGACTAAAGGTCAAGCGGAGGAAGAATAGATGGATTCGTTATTAAAAGAACAGGCAATAGACGTCATTATTAATGAGGCCGCAGCGCTTGATCATAAACAATGGGATGAGTGGATTAATTTATACACAGAAGATGCAACCTATTGGATGCCGGCGTGGATTGATGAATATACACAAACCAATAATCCAAGGCGTGAGATTTCATTAATTTATTACGGAAACCGTTCAGGTCTTGAAGATAGGGTTTTTAGAATTAAAACAGATTTGTCTTTTTCTTCAAGCCCGTTGCCTCGAACATGTCATGTAAATACAAATTTTAGAGTGTCTGAGGGTGATGCGAATGACATTGTTGTTCATTCATCTTGGGTAACACACAGCTATAACTTAAAAGTGGCTCGACATGCATTTGGTGTGCAAGAACATCGTTTACGTAAAGTAGATGGTGAGCTAAAAATTTGCTTTAGAAAAATTACATTGCAAAATGATATGGTCGATACGGTATTGGATGTTTATAACATATAGTTTGTAGTACCAAAAAAGCCCTGACGACTCTACCGTCAGGGCTTTTTTATTGCCTGAGTTTTAGCGGTGCTTATTCTTCAAAATACTAATATCGTCTGGGTTAATCAAATCAGGCACGGTCCAGCCATTAAGGTCATACTCACCTAGACACTTATCTGCAAACCCTGTTAATTCACCGGCCAGTCCAGACATTTTTGCACCGCTCAGTAGTTGCAGGCGAATATCCTCATGGTTGCCAGCGTAGTTACGTTCGTATAATTCGTGGCGGCTACCAAATTCGCTGCCGATTGAGTCCCATAGCAATTTCAAGACTTTTACCCGTTGTTCGGCAGAGATGCCGTTAGACCCGCGTACAAAACGATCTAGGAACGGTTTGATTTCTGGGTTCTTGAAATCGGCGGCATGAGATGGCAAGTAAATGAGTGCGGCACCTAAATCTTTTTGGATAAGGTCTTTAATCATCGGGTAGGCCATCGGCGCGAATACGCGATAGGCGCTGGCGGCTTCTGCATTCACTTGTACGGCGCCATTCTCGCCCCACGGTGATGGGTTGCGCGCCATTGCATCGGTTAAGCTCCAAAATAAGTTACGCCAAGCGAGTACTTCGCCAATGCGGCCTTGAACACCGCGGAATTGGTCCGCACCGGTGGTTTCAACCGCTTTCATTAACAAGCCAGTAATAAAGTCGAGTTTGACGGCTAGACGAGTACATCCGTGGAACAGTGCGCGCATCATAAAGCCTGAGCCAAATATAAAGCGGTTAACCACGTCTATGTCGCGATAAGCAAACACGTTTTCCCATGGTACGAGGACTTTATCTAGAACAAGGATGGAGTCATTTTCATCCATACGGCTAGACAGCGGGTAGTCGTAGGGTGAGCCCATGGCGCCGGCGGCATATTCATAGGAGGTTCTACAAATAATTTTTAGCCCCGGTGAGTTCATTGGTAAGGTAAAGATAACCGCATAGCTGGGGTCTTTTACTGGTACGCCGTATAAGCCAACGAAGTTTTGATGCGTTAACGCCGAGTTTGTGGCAACCACTTTGGCGCCGGATACGATAATGCCAGCGTCGGTTTCTTTTTCTACGTGAATGCAAATGTCTTCGATTTCTGCGCTGCCTTTGTCGCGGTCAATCGGTGGGTTAACAATGGCATGGTTCCAGTACAGTAAGTTTTCTTGGGTTTCTTTGTACCAGCGACGGGCGTTGCCTTCGTATTCACCAAAAAACTCGGGCATCGCGCCCATGGAGGCAATAAAACTGCCTTTGTAATCAGGTGCACGCCCCATCCAGCCGTAGCCGATACGTTGCCACTCGGCAATGGCATCACGTGAAGCGACTAGGTCGTCAACCGACCTAGGTGCTTTGAAAAAAGGCTGTGTGTAGCCGCCACTGCCCGTATCGGTGGGAGATCTTAGAATGCTGGCTTTAGATTCATCGTGCATGGCGTCGTACATACGAGCCGTCATGCGGGCTGAGTTTCTAAAGGCTGGGTGAGTGGTTACGTTTTTAACGCGTTCACCAAAAATATACACCTCACGGCCGTCGTCTAGGCTTTCAAGGTATTCATCGCCGGTCATGGGTTTTTTGACAGTGTTTTTATCTTCGCTCACGTTGTTCTCCGTAGGATTTAGAATAATAAATTCAAAGCGGTTTTATAGGCTTTGTTTGGCCTTGAAAATAACCGCACTTTAATCGCCTTAATTGCTTCAATCGCTTTAATGTATAAGCTTTCTTTGTTTAAAGAAAGTACTTTGTGTGCTGATATTGATGAGTGTCATTTATTGAATATAAAGTGCTGGCATATTGGGTTTTGAACGCTTAATATTCATTCGGAATTAAAAAATCAAACTGAGGGAGTAATGCATGGCTGTTATAGAACATGATGAGTGGATAAGGCGGGCTGAATTAATCGGTAAGAAAGCTGAGCCGATGGTGGCAGAAGCTGAGAAGGCAGGTTGTTTTCCATTGGAATTACGTGATTATGTTCACGAACTTGAGATGCATAAAGCCTTAAGGCCTTTGCAATACGGTGGTTCTGGTATTGGCGCATTTACATTCTCTGAAATTGTTAGAACGATTGCTAATTACAACGCTTCGGCAGCGTGGTTGGTTTATTTTGTTGTGTTGCATGAGCAATGGGTTGCCTTTTTGGATGAAAAAGGCCGTCAAGAAGTGTACGACAGCAATAAGTTTACGGGCGATATTTTTATGCCGCTAGGCCAGATTGAATACGTTGATGGTGGCGTTAAAATGTCGGGTCAATGGTCGTTTGGTAGTGGTGTGTTATGGAATGATTGGATGGGCTTGGGTGCGATTGTTCAGATTCCCGGTGAAGATCCACAGCCTTGCTTGGTGAATGTTGAAAAAGCCCAGCTTGAAGTGATTGAAGACTGGAACCCGTTTGGCTTGCGTGGCACGGGCAGCCATAGTGTGAAAGTGAACGATGTTTTTGTTCCTTGGCACCGTATTCTTCCTGTTTTAAATGCTAAAAATAAAGGTGAGCCTGTGGGCGGGCATTATTCGGATGAGCCGATTTTCAAAGTACCGTTTATGGCCTTCTTCTGTTTAGGCTTTCCTGCTATTTCTACCGGCATTGCGCAGCGTGTGGCGCGTGATTTGAAAGTTCGCGTGGAAGGTCGTCAGCGAATTTTATATAACATGAAAGAATGGGAGTCGCCCATTGCGCAACGTAACCTTGCAGAAGTGATGGTGAGGGTAGATGCTATTGAGGCGATGAACACGCGTTACATCAATCAATTGGAAGAATGGATTGAAGTCGGTACGCCCGTTGTTGCGGAAGAAGAAAAAAATAAAATGAGTGCTTGGCGTTCGCATATTGGTAAGGAAGCGTCCGATTTGGCTTTCCATGCGATGAACCTATTAGGTGCGTCTGCTACGGGTAGCGGTGACCCGCTTGAAACAGCGGCTCGTGATGCCTTTATGGTGTATATCCATTTAGGCCAAATTTATGAAGATAATATGATGGCTTATGGCCGTACGCAGTTTGGTTTGTCAGGGCATCCATTGTTGTAATCCAACAGATGAAGCAGTAAATCAATATTGGCCGCATGAAATGTTTTTGTGCGGCCTTTTATTTTAGTTAACACGAGAGTTTTAAATGAATGTAACGCATACCGGTCAAGTGACCTATTCAGCACCCGTTAGCAAGGGCATTATTTTACTGAGAATTAAATTAACAGAGCCGAGCTCGGTTGATTTTAAGGCAGGTCAATATTTGGCCGTATTATTGCCAGATTTAGATAAGGTGGCTTATTATTCGATTGCTTCATCGCCTAATAAAGTGGGTGAGGTTGAGTTGTTGGTTAAGGAAGATAAGTTTGGCGCAGGTGCTATTTATTTGTACTCGTTAAAAGAAGGGGATTCGTTACAACTACATATGCCAATGGGTAGCGCTTTTTTACGCGAAGACAGTGATTGTAATGTGGTGTTTGTGGCGGGCGCATCTGGCGCGAGCTATATCCGTTCTATGATTCATTATTTAGATGAGTCGAATCATTTGGCGCACCGTGAAATTCATTATTTCCTAGGTTGTCGCGAACAAGATGAGTTGTTGGAGTCTGATTACATGCACGCCTTAGCGGATAAATACCAAGGCTTCCATTACCACCCTGCATTATCGGATCAAGAGGATTGGGATGGGCATACGGGTTTAATCACGGATGTTGTCGATCGACTCATGCCCAATGATATGTCTAAATGGGAGGCTTATTCAGCCGGTTCGCCGGCGATGGTTAAAGCCGTGGCTGATTTGTTGATTGCAAATAAAAGCCTGATGCCGGCCAGTTTTTTCTCGGATATGTACACGCCAGAGATTTAACATTGCCACCGCGAGAGTATTCGCATCAAAGTGGCTACTTGTTGATATTGGTGAGATGGTAGAAAGTGCTTGTATCTTACGCTGTTCACACGTACCTTTAACTGTTCGACATTTTTAAAAACAGCGCTGCATTTTTTATCATTTGATGAAATATTGTCGGTTTAAAGTAAATGATTATGTGGCTGGGCTTTACCAAAGATCAATAGCAGTAAGGGTTTGGCATTGCTGGCATATATATTGCTCTAGTATGAGAAATGACTATGACAAACAAAGATATTTCGGGGATTCCAGGGCAGCGTTATGTGCGGGTAACGAATGTCGTCAACGAAAAATACGTAGAGTTTGAATTTGCAATTGAAGACCCAACCATTAATGTTGAGTTGGTATTGCCTTTCGAGCACTTTAAAAAGTTTTGTGAAACCAATCAGGTGAAGCACTTAACGCCTGAACAAGAAGCGGCCGTTGACTACGACAAGTTAAAGTGGCGTTTCGGTGCTCCAGGCTTTGATGAAAACGATTTATAGACAATAAGATTAATTTATAAGGGTAGGAGAAATACATGAGTATTGAGATTTCAGCAAAATCCATACAGCCGGTTCGGTTGTCGTATGGCAACTTAAAAGAGCGCTTTGGCGATAAGAAGCCTGCTTCTCGTTACCAAGAAGCTGTTTATGATATTCAGCCAACGACTAATTTTCAGTACCGCCCTCTTTGGGATAAAGATCACGAGCTCTATGATCCAAGTAAAACGGCTATTGTGATGGAAGATTGGTACAGCTTTGCTGATCCACGTCAGTACTACTATGGCACTTACACGATTACTCGCTCAAAGCAGCAAGAAGTAGCGGAGCATAATTTTGCGTTTGTTGATAAACGTGATTTGTTTGACTCAGTACCTGAAGCTGTTAAGCAACAAGTTCGAGAAATTTTGGTACCGCTTCGCCACGTTGAGTGGGCCGCCAATATGAATAATTGCCAAATTACCGGGGAAAGTGTCGGCTCTAACTTCAGCACGCTTGGTATGTTTAATGCGATGGATAGATTGGGTATGGCTCAATACGTTACTCGTATCGGCCTGTTAATTGATGGTAATGAAGAAACGGCCATCGATGCAGCTAAAGAAGCGTGGATGGAAGCGCCTGAGTGGCAAGGCTTACGTCACGCGATTGAAGACATGTTTGTGTTAGATGATTGGTTTGAATTGATGATTGCGCAAAACTTTGTGTTGGATGGCTTAATTTTCCCTCTTCTTTATGATCGTTTCGAAAAGAAAATCACTATCGAAGGCGGTGCCACTGTGGCCATGCTCACTGAGTTTATGGACGATTGGTATAAAGAAACGGTTCGTTGGACCAATACTTTGGCTAAAGTAACTGCGAAAGAATCTGAAGCTAATCAAGAGTTGCTAACTACATGGGTTAACAAGTGGGCAGATAGGCTGACGTCTGCTATGGAACCCATTGCTGTTAAAGCGTTTGGTTCAGACGGCATTAATCAGCTAGCTGAAGTTAAAGAAGAGTTACTTAATCGCCTGACTAAAAACGGCGTTACCGGGTTAAAAAGGAGTTAAGCATGTCAGATAAGAAAAATACTGTATTTTTAATTGTTCAAGATAACGAAGATGCGCGACCCATTATCGAAGCCGTCGAGCAAGATAATTCAGCAGTCAACATTCAGTACCAACCCGGCTTGGTTCGTATGGAAGCCCCAGGTCGACTTATTGTGAACCGAGAAACGGTTGAAGAGGAAATTGGTCGCGAGTGGGATGTGCAAGAGCTTCACCTCGTTCTTATTTCATTGGCAGGAAATGTTGATGAAGACGAAGATAAATTTGAACTTAGCTGGCACTGAGCGCCAGAGCTAAAGAGGATAATAAAATGCCAGCAAAAAAATTAAATTTACGTAAACGTTACGAATTGCTAACACGTGGTATGGGTTGGGAAACAACCTACCAAAAAATGGATGACGTATTTCCATACGACTCATTTGAGGGAATTAAAATTACCGATTGGGATAAGTGGGAAGACCCATTCCGTTTAACGATGGATGCTTACTGGAAATTCCAAGCGGAAAAAGAGAAAAAACTTTACGCGGTTATTGATAGTTTCGCGCAAAACAACGGTCAAACTAATTTGTCTGATGCCAGTTACTTAAGTGCGATTAAACTATTCATTACCGGTGTAACGCCGATTGAATATGCGGCGCACAGGGGCTTTGCAAACTTAGGTCGCCATTTCAGAGGCGACGGCGCTCGAGTGGCTTGTCAAATGCAGGCGATTGATGAGTTACGTCATCAGCAAACGCAGGTTCATACCATCAGTCATTACAATAAGCACTTTAATGGCTTGCATGACCCGTTCTATCAGTTTGACCGTGTGTGGTACTTATCTGTGCCTAAATCATTTGCTGAAGACGCGATGACGGCGGGACCTTTTGAATTTATTACCTCTATTTCATTTGCCTTTGAATACGTATTAACCAATTTGTTGTTTGTGCCATTTATGTCCGGCGCAGCATACAACGGTGACATGGCGACAGTAACCTTTGGCTTCTCGGCGCAGTCGGATGAGTCACGCCACATGACGCTAGGTCTTGAAATTATCAAATTCATGCTAGAGCAGCACGAAGACAATTTGCCTATCGTGCAACGCTGGATGGATAAGCATTTCTGGAGAGCGTATCGCTTACTAGCGTTGGTAGCAGCAATGCAAGACTATATGCTTACCAATAGCCCAATGTCTTGGAAAGAAGCATGGGATGTGTATTTTGTTGAAAATGGCGGCGCGTTATTTGAAGACTTGTCACGCTATGGCTTAAGAATGCCGAAGTACCATGAATTGGCAACAGCAGAAGCGGAGCACGTCAGCCATCAAGTTTGGTCAGTATTCTGTTCATTGGGTAATGCAACAGGCTTCCACACGTTCTTACCAACAGAAGAGAAAATGGCTTGGTTGTCTGAGAAGTACCCAGATACATTTGATAAATACTACCGTCCACGTTTTGAATATTGGGCGAAGCAAAAAGAAGAAGGCACATTTGAGTATCAAAAAGGGTTGCCTCAGTTATGTCAGATTTGTCAGATTCCAATGATTTTCACCGAAGTTCAAACAGACCCTATGCAAATCAGTTATAGAGTGACTGAGCATGGCGGTGATAAATATCACTTCTGTTCAGATGGCTGTAAAGACATCTTTGAACACGAGCCAGAAAAATACGTACAAGCATGGTTGCCTGTGCACCAAATTTTCCAAGGTAACTGTGGGGGTCCAACGCTTCCAGAAGTGCTTGAGTGGTATAAATTTGCACCGGAAGATAGCGGTGATTATATTGGTTCACAGGACCATGCGCGCTGGCAGGAATGGAAAGGCGCAGACAAAAAAGTGAAGGAAGCCTAAGGCTTGCGGATTAAAGTTAGGAGATAAAAATGGCAGTTATAGCAAGAGACGGTTACGTAGATATCGTCAGAGATAAAGTAGAAAATTTTCACGGTAACCAATTGGTTTATGTGGGTTGGGATGATCATTTATTGTTTTCAGCTGCGCAAGCATTTCCATTGCCACCAGAAATGCCGTATCAAGCATTAGTGTCTGAAGTGATGGCGTCAGTATTTGGCGACCACCCAGAATTTGCACAAATTGATTGGTCGACTGTTGAATGGGTTCTGGATGGCGTATCGTTCGCACCGGACATGGAAAAATCATTGAAAGATAACGGTGTAGGCCATAAGTCTTTAATCCGCTTCAAAACACCGGGCTTAACGGGTATTAATGGAACAAGGTTATAAACGATGAGTTTTGAAGTCACGATTGAACCTTTAGGTATCACCATTGAGGTTGAAGATGATCAAACCATTTTGGATGCAGCCTTAAGGCAGGGTGTTTACTTGCCCCATGCCTGTGGTCACGGTTTGTGCGGCACCTGTAAAGTGGATGTATTAGAGGGCGAAGTGGAAATTGGTGATGAAGCATCGCCATTTGCATTGATGGATTTTGAACGTGGTGAAAAGTGCTTAACGTGCTGTTCAATACCTGAATCTGATCTCGTTATTGAAGCAGATGTAGAAGAAGAACCAGATGCGGCGAATATCCCTGTTCGCGACTTCGTTGGAAAAGTCGTTAAGATTGAAACGTTAACACCGAGGATCATTGGTGTTTTCCTTGAAGTTGAAGATGATGAGGTGGAATTTCAGTCGGGTCAATATGCTAATTTGCATATTCCGGGTTTAGATACGCCGCGTCCATTTTCAATGGCGCAGTCACCGAATGAAAAAACAATCCTAGAATTTGACATTGCGTTAATTCCGGGTGGTGAGGGCACAACGTGGATTCATAATGAACTGAAAGTAGGTGATACGCTTGAATTCTCAGCGCCTTATGGTCACTTCTTCTTAAGAATTTCAGACGACAAGCCGATGGTTTTCTTTGGTGGTGGCTCTGGTTTGGCCAGCCCAAAATCAATGATTTTGGATTTATTAGAAGCCGGTGATACGCGTGAAATTATTTTGTTCCAAGGGGCTAGAAACTTGGAGGAGTTGTACTACAAGGATTTATTCGACGAGTTGGCAGAAAAGCACGAAAACTTTACGTATGTACCGGGTCTTTCAGGGCCGGATATCGAAGCAGAATGGGACGGCCCAACGGGCTATATCCATGAGGTGGCAAAAGAGCACATGGGCGGCAAGTTTGAAGGTTACCGCGCTTATATGTGTGGCCCTCCGATGATGATTGATGCCTGCATTACGATGTTAATGCGTGGTCGTTTGTTTGAAAAAGATATGTTTATGGAGAAATTCTTTAGTGCGGCGGATGCAGAATCTGAAAGCAAAAAGAGTCCGTTGTTTAGGAATATTTAGAGAAAAGTGTTTCAAATTACGATTGATGACACCGATGAGCAGTATGCCTGTAGCGAGACGAAACATGTATTAGCAGGTATGCAGCAACTGGGTAAAAAAGGCATACCGGTTGGTTGTAGAAGTGGTGGTTGCGGTGTTTGTAAAGTTCGGGTGCTTGAAGGTGAATATGCCAGCAAGAAGATGAGCAGAGATCACGTAACCGCAGAAGAAGAGGCTGAAGGTGTTGTTTTAGCATGCCGTATATTCCCCCAATCGGATATTCGATTGAGTGTGATCGGGAAGCTTAATAAAGCGGTCAATCGTTAGAATTATAGGTAAGCGCTCATATGAGCAAAAGAAGTTATTTAAAACGTTATATAACAGGAGAAGCATCATGGCAATGACAGGTATTTTACGCCCAGGGCACGTTCAACTAAAAGTGTTGGATATGGAAGAATCACTGAAGCACTATTGTGAAGATATGGGCCTACTTGAAACAGATCGCGATGATCAAGGTCGTGTGTATTTGAAGTGTTGGGATGAGCAAGATAAGTTTTCTGTGGTATTGGAACCTTCTGATCGTTCTGGTATGGATCACATGGCGTTTAAAGTAGCAACGGAGCAAGATTTATTGCGCTTTGAATCAAACGTTAAAAACTTCGGTATTGAAACAACTAGAGTTGCCGCTGGTGAGCTAAATGGTTGTGGTGAGCGTGTTCGTTTTACTGCTCCAGCAGGGCACACGTTTGAGCTGTATGCTGAAAAAGAACAAGTTGGGAATGGTATTTCTACCACTAACCCAGCACCTTGGCGTCGTGATCTTAAAGGGATGGAAGTGATCCGTTTTGACCATTGCTTATTGTATGGAGATAACTTCGACGAAAACGTAAAGTTTTTCAAAGAGGCTTTAGAGTTTCAATTAACTGAGCAAATAGTGGATGGTGACTTGCAAATTGCGGCGTTCTTAACGTGCAGTACGAAAGCGCACGATATTGCCTTTATTCGTTCAGAAGAGTCAGGTAAGTTGCACCACGCATCATTTTTACTGGGCTCGTGGGAGGAAGTGCTTAAGGCAGCGGATATTATTTCAATGGAAGATATCCCTCATGAAGCTGGCCCAACACGCCATGGTTTAACGCGTGGTAAAACTATTTATTTCTTTGACCCTTCCGGTAACCGTAATGAAGTGTTTGCCGAAGATAGCTATGTCTACCCAGATAGCCCAGTATTAACGTGGCATGCTGATAATGTTGGTCAAGCCATTTTCTATCACTCGCGTCAATTGGTTGATAGCTTTATGGGCGTAACATCGTAAGCCGTTATGTCTAATAGTATTACAAGTAAAAATATTTCAACACAGGCTGCTTGTACTGCAGTGCAAGCAGCAGTTGAAAAAGCAAAAGAGCTGGGTATTGGAATTAATGCCTGTGTTGTTGATAGTTCCGCAACAGAAATAGCTTTTTTGCGCATGAATAATTCATTTCTGCCATCCATGGGCATTGCTAAAGATAAGGCGTACACGTCTGCAGGTTTTGGTTTTCCAACCATGGGC
>DUCA01000170.1:12512-14681 GCA_012960055.1 Cycloclasticus sp. | reverse complement strand
TTGGTTACATTATTTACTTCTTGTCTTCAAAATATAAAAACAAATAGCGTTAATTAAGTAATAATTACTTACACAATTATTCACTAAAAACCGGTTAGCAAATAACCGAATGATTATTTATTCGTTTATCAGCGGAACAAAATGCTTATCAAAGCGAAAGTGGTATGCACACTGGAAGAACTTAATGGAAGGTATTGGGATTGATGACTATGTAGAGCGCAAACTGACATGGTATTCATTACGGCATTTTGCTATTACTTGTCGTATTCGTAGCGATGTTTCACATCTTGATATTTCGCATTTTGCAGGCACTTCGGTTAGTAATATTGAAAGCATCTATGGTCACTGGGACGATGCAATGAAACGTACAGCGGCAATGAAGAACTTTGCTATAGATAAAAGTGGCATCATCGTTCGTTAAACAAAGTTGTAGATATATTAGAGAAATACAGAAGTATGTTTGATGCATTTCACACCGAACAGAAGAACCCAATTAGACATCTGTCTGGTTGGGTTTTTTATTATGAGGGTTTTCTCAAGAGTAGGGCAATAATTCTAAACTCAGACTAAGGGAAATTTTATTTTCACAGAATATGGATTAAAAATGAACGGAATAGAAAAAATCACTCTTCAACAACTTGACCTATAACTGGAGAATCATTATTGCACCACATCATATTGTTGATTATGTCGTGGTTCATGAACTGCGTCATATGCATGAACATAACCACTCACCCAGATTCTGGAAGTTAGTCGGCAGAGTGATCCTTGGCTACAAAGGCTGTCGTGAATGGTTGAAAGTAAATGGGTAAAAGTTAGTTGTTTGAACGACGGAAGAGCAGAATATTTAAGGTAAAAAAGAGCAGAGTGACTTTTATCAAACTACTCTTAGATAGGGTGTTCATTATTATCAACTCATCATCTTTGCTTTCATGCTTAGTTGACGAAGGTCGTTCTTCATTACGTTTGTACGAATAACAGAATCAGGCAAGTGCGGAAATTTCTTCTTTGCTAAAGCACATACTTCATTATGTTCGTGTGTCTTGATATTGAAATCAACTTCGTATAGACGTGAACGTATAGCAAGAGAGGCGCGTTTCGCATAAGTTGCTTTCTTGTCATGGACTTCAGTGTTCAAGATGAAGATGAAAATCGCATTTTGCATTTTCGATACTTCTTCTATAAGGATTTTATATCAATCTTGAGTCTGCAAAGATGAGTTATGAAACTCATCTACTATATTTTTTAAATTCCTCTGATATATCGGATCTATATTTTGTTTCCTTTTCACGCCCAGGTTGCTCTGTTTGCTTTTCGATCGCACGGGGTTGTGCCCTGAGTGTGTTCTCCGGCACATCGCAACCGGCAAGTGAAGCTAAGAGGAGTGAAGTAATTACTAAAGCAGACTATTTTTATAGTTCATTGTTATTTTATTTTAGATAATTTGTTGTTTAAAACGTAATGCGCATTTAAACAAATGTATGTTCAACCTGTATGTCTATTCCATCGATGGGAATTATTTCACTTATCATTCTAGAGTAGTGGCTGTAAGCCCATACTTGCCTTCCTTTGCTCAATATCCTAGTTCGTATAATGTATATTATGTTAAATAGGACGATGAAGTATACAGAGGGTAAAGTAAATTATTGATATAAAGTTGGAATATAAATCGAGTTACTAATAGGAAATCATCAAGGATAAACGTATGAAACTGGATTGCAAATATCGTTTAACTAATTGATAAATAGAGTCTAAATAATAATTAGTCACTATGGTTGATGGCGATCAGCTCGATATCGTGTATTAACATCGAGCCACTTTTGATTGAACCAACAGACTGATTGCCATCCGCAGCTTACTAGGAATAAAGAAACGTGTTTTTTCACCAATAACCATCAGTTGTACGCCGTCGGTTCAACCTTTGATAACTTGGTTTAAACCAAAGGTGATGGGTTCACCTCGGTCTAAGGAGCTATCAAATACGGTGCCGTCTAATAATGTACCGTGATAATGAACGGTGACCTTATCTCTAAGCTAGATGTTCGGTCCCCGTTCTTGTGTCAGAACTTTGTCGCTATTGGTTGATGGCGAGCAGCTCGACATCAAATATTAACGTCGAGCCACCTTTGATTGAACCAACAGACTGATTGCCATACGCTAGCTTACTAG